>NZ_DKJH01000032.1:0-80865 GCF_002454655.1 Methylophilus sp. UBA6697 | reverse complement strand
ATATTGATATATTTTAATTGACAGGCAGCAACTGATTGTTTTTATTAAAGAATATTTTTACAACACATTGATCGATAATTTAGCTACCATGTGAATGTTTCTCGCATAGCCGAAAAGGCCAAAAAGCCATGTGATTGGAGCGCTGTTATCGCAACACAGCATTGTCGAATTATGCGACAGTATGCCTAACGAACAAGAACAAACCTGCCATGATTGCTTTTAATGTTTCTACCCTACGCATCGCAACCGCCCTCGCCCTGGTAACAACCGGGCTTGCGGCGCATGCCACCAACGGCATCAACCTGATCGGCTTCGGTGCCGAATCGACCCTGATGGGCGGTGCTGATGTCGCAGTGGCGCGTGATACCAGCGCGCTGAATACCAACCCGGCCGGACTGACGCAGATCAAGGCGCCGCTGCTGGATATGTTTGGCTCAGTGCTGCGTACCACTGACCTGGTGCACAAAGACCCCCGCAACGAAGAGCATGCGTCCAACCGCTACACTTTGCTTGGTGGTGGTGGCTATGCGCGGCCACTGGAAAATATGCCCTGTACGGCCGGCATCGGCTTGTTCGCGCAAGGCGGCGCCGGTGGCGTGTTCGACAACCTGCGTACGCCGTTTGGCAATCGCGATGATTTGTCCTCGCTGTTTGGGATCGCCAAGATTATTCCTGGTATCGGCTGTGAAGTGACTGACAAGCTCTCTCTGGGGGCCAGCCTGAATATTGTTTATGCGAGCATAGAACAGGACTTTTTTGCGAACACGTCAGTGAATGCTGTGCCCTTTGCAGGTTACAAATTAGAGGGTGCCTCCGCAGTGCGTACTGGCTTCAAGCTGGGCATGCAATATCGTGTGACCCCGGCGCTGACATTGGCTGCTTCTTATACCGAAAAAACCGAGCTGCCGATGACCGGCGGCACACTGACAGCTGACTTCACAGACGCAGGCTTAGGCAAGGTGAAGTATGCCGATGCTTCAATCAAAGGCTTCGCCTTACCACGCGAAGTGGCCGTAGGAATGGCGTTCAAACCAACAGATGACTGGCTGCTGTCATTCAAACTCAACTGGCTTAACTGGGGCGATGCGATCAATGACGTCACCCTGCGCGCCACCAAACCAAATAATGCCTCAGCGCAATCTATATATGGCAGCTCGATGGCTGCCGACTGGAAAGATCAATGGGTGGTCGCGACAGGTGTCGCTTACAACTGGGATAACCGTACCACGCTTTATGCGGGCCACAATTATGGTAAAAACCCGATTCCGCGCCAGAACTCCAGTCCTTTATTGGCAGGGACCCTTGAGCATCACCTCACCTTTGGTGCCGCACGTAAGATCGACCCGCACTGGCTGATGACTGGCGGTGTCGAATGGATGCTACCTGTCAGCGTTAAATACAACAGCCAATTATTTGGCGAGTCTGAAATCCGCAATGAAGCCATTGTGCTTCACTTCATGCTGAGCCGCCGCTGGTAATGACTTAAACACAAAGCCGCCCAAGGGCGGCTTTTTCATTCATGGCAAGGTTAAGCTGCGCGCAAGGTTTTAGCTGCCGCAACCATATTGGTCAACGCGGGCAACACTTCAGCCCATTGCCGGGTTTTCAGGCCACAATCCGGGTTTACCCACAAACGCTCGGCAGGGATACGCTCGGCAGCCTTTTGCATCAACTGCACAATATGCGCCTGGGTCGGGATATTCGGCGAGTGAATGTCATAGACGCCCGGCCCGATCTCGTTCGGATAGTTGAAATCATCAAACGCATCCAGCAACTCCATGTCTGAACGCGAGGTTTCAATGGTAATCACGTCAGCATCCATGTCAGCAATCGAAGCGATGATGTCATTAAACTCCGAATAGCACATATGCGTATGAATCTGCGTTTCATCGGCCACACCATTGGCGGTGATGCGGAATGACTCTACTGCCCACTGCAAATACTCTTTCCACTGTGACTTGCGCAATGGCAAGCCTTCACGCAAGGCGGCTTCATCAATCTGGATCACATTGATACCGGCTTTTTCCAGATCCAGCACTTCTTCACGAATCGCCAGTGCCAACTGGTAGCAGCTGACTGAACGTGGCTGGTCATCACGCACAAAAGACCAGTTGAGTATCGTCACCGGACCGGTCAACATGCCTTTCATCGGCTTGCTGGTCAGTGATTGCGCATACTTGATCCACGCTACCGTCATGGCTTGTGGACGGCTGATATCCCCAAACAGGATAGGTGGTTTGACACAACGCGAGCCATACGACTGTACCCAGCCAAACTGGCTGAAGGCATATCCCTCCAACTGCTCACCAAAATATTCCACCATATCGTTACGCTCGGCTTCACCGTGTACCAGCACATCGAGGCCTAAGGCTTCCTGTTCACGTACGCTACGCTCAATTTCGGCTTTCATCGCCTGCTGGTAAGCTGCCTGATTCAACGCCCCAGCCTTGAACTGGCTGCGGGCATGGCGTATTTCTGCCGTCTGCGGGAAAGAGCCGATGGTGGTGGTCGGATACCTGGGCAAACCAAGCAAGGCGGCCTGTTTGACGGCACGTTGTACATAATGATTTTGCCGCTGACCCAGTTGCGGTGTCAGTGTTTCCAGCGCGGCTTTCACCTGCGGCTGATGGACGCGCTTCGAGGTACGGCGTGCATCAATCGCCACCTGATTCACAGCCAAAGCCACTTTCACCGCGGCACGACCATGATTCAATGCCGTCGCCAACACCTGTAACTCATCCAGTTTTTGCTTGGCAAATGCCAGCCAGGACTTGACCTCACTATCCAGCTTCAGCTCATTATCGAGGTCCACCGGCACATGCAACAATGAGCAAGAAGGCGCCAGCCATAAACGGTCACCCAGGCGTTCGGCGATTGGCTCCAGCCAGTCCAGCGTCGCGTTCAAATCGGTTTTCCAGATATTACGGCCATTAATCACGCCCAATGAAAGTACCTTGTGCGCAGGCAACATCGCCAGCAAAGGCACAATCTCGTGGCGCGCGTTGATGGCATCAATATGCAAGCCAGCCACCGGCAAGTTCGCCACCAGGTACTGGTTATCAACCAATGGGCCAAAATAAGTCGCGAGCAGAATCTTGACACGGCTACTCTTGAGTTGGTGATAGGCCAGGTTGAATGCATGCTGCCATTCAGCCTCCAGTTCAGTCACCAGAATAGGCTCGTCTATTTGTACCCACGCCACGCCCTGCGCCGCCAACGCCTCGAGCAACTCGCTATACACCACCAGCAATTGCGGCAGCAAGGCCAGGCGGTCTGAAGCATCCTTGGCCTTACCAATCGCCAGGTAAGTCACCGGCCCGACAATCACCGGCTTGGCTTTAACATTCTGCGCCTGCGCTTCTGCCAATTGCGCCAGCAAGCGTGTCGTATCCAGCTTGAACCGTGTCTCGGCGGTGAATTCCGGCACGATATAGTGGTAGTTGGTATCAAACCATTTGGTCATCTCCCCTGCCGCCACGCCGCCGCAACAATGCGCATGCTCCTCGCCAGACCCTGCGGAACGTCCACGGGCCACACGGAAATAATTATCCAGTGGGTCGCCATGAAAAGTCTGTACACGGGCGGGCAAGTGACCGAGCGTAAAGCTCATATCCAGCACCTGATCATAAAATGCAAAGTCACCCACCGGCGCCAGGTCCAGATGCGATTGCAACGCCCAGTTGCCCTGGCGCAAGTCTTTGCCGACTTGCTTTAATGCGTCTAATGAAGACTGTCCTTTCCAATAAGCCTCTAAAGCAAATTTCAGTTCGCGTTTTGCGCCTATGCGCGGAAATCCAAGATTGTGTGTGGTGACCATGCTAGCCTCGTCAATAATCGTTTCAGAACNNCATTTCAACAATCAATTAATTTTATTCATACATAAAAACATGATTGAACGCATCCATTTAGCGATTATTCGCGAAGTCGAACGGCAAGGCTCACTGACAGCCGCCGCTGAGCATTTATTTCTCACGCAGTCGGCGCTGAGTCACTCGATAAAAAAACTGGAACAGCAACTGGGTACTGATATCTGGCTACGAGAAGGCCGCAGCCTGCGCCTGACCCAGGCCGGACAATACTTGCTGGCAGTGGCCAACCGGCTGCTACCGCAACTATCGTTAGCAGAAGAACGCTTGCGCCAGTTTGCGCAAGGCGAGCGTGGCACCTTGCGCATCGGCATGGAGTGTCACCCGTGCTACCAGTGGCTGCTCAAAGTGGTGTCACCCTACCTGGCCGCGTGGCCGGATGTGGATGTAGATGTAAAACAGAAGTTCCAGTTTGGCGGCATAGGCGCCTTGTTTGGCTATGAGATCGATATGCTGGTCACGCCTGACCCGCTATATAAACCCGGGTTGATGTTTCAACCGGTATTTGATTACGAGCAGGTGCTGGTGGTGCATGGCCAGCATGCACTGGCCCAACTGGCGTATGTGCACCCCGAACAACTCAGCAGTGAAACCTTGATCACCTACCCGGTGGATATTGATCGGCTCGATATTTACAACCAGTTTCTGCAACCGGCAGGCATCAGCCCGCAAGTACACAAATCGATAGAAACCACTGACATCATGCTGCAAATGGTCGCCAGTGGCCGCGGTGTCGCGGCCTTACCGCGCTGGCTGGTGGAAGAATATCAAAGCCGTTTCGACGTCGTGCCAGTCAAGTTAGGCGAGCAAGGCATTGCCAAGCAGATTTACCTGGGCATCCGCGAAACGGATGTGCAGATTGATTATGTGCAAGCGTTTATTCATTTGGCGCAAGGTGGAAACGCTGATCAGTCCTGACCAGCCCCAACTACCGCGATGAGCGCTTATTGCAGCGGCATCAACTGCTCACGCAGGCTATTGATGTCATTCGGTTCGCCACGCACAGTGAAAAAAGTGCCTTCTTCATCTGAGCGCTCGTTCAATACCTGGCAGGTGCTATAAATTTTGCCGCGTATCTGTTGTACGGACCAAGGCAGGAAAATCTCGGTTTCAACCAAATCCTGCTGGAAAAAATCGACAATCTTCTGCCGCAGCATCGCCACCTCATCCGGACGGCGAGCACTCATGACTATGCAATCCGGATATTTTAATCGCAGCGCGGCTTCACACTCGGCTTGCGCGGTGGCATCGCCCACATAATCTATTTTGTTAAACACACGAATACGCGGCACTACATCGGCATCGATTTCCTCAAGCACTTTATCCGTGACTTCAAGCTGACGCTCAAAACCAGGGTCGCTGGCATCGATCACGTGCAACAACAGCGCAGCATCCAGCGCCTCATCCAACGTGGATTTAAAAGAAGCCACCAGGCCATGCGGCAGGTTCTTGATAAAACCCACGGTATCGCTGACCAGCACGCGCGGCACGCTTTCCGGGTACAAGGCGCGCACCGTGGTATCCAGTGTGGCAAATAATTTGTTCGCCACCAACACCTCGCTGCCAGTGAGCGCGCGCATCAAGGTAGATTTACCGGCATTGGTATAACCCACCAGCGCCACACTCGCCATCGTCTGCCGCTCCTGGCGCCGCGCACGTTGCGTCCTGCGCTCGCCATCCATAATCACAATCTCTTGTTGCAACTCGGCAATGCGGTCGCGAATCTTGCGTCTATCCAGCTCGGTATGCGATTCGCCTGCGCCGCGACCACCCGCCCCGCTACGCTGCCGCCCCTGCGGACCCGCCAGTTTCGCCGCTTCGCGCAAACGTGGTGCCATATAACCCAGGCGCGCAATCTCCACCTGCGCACGTGCCGCACGCGAGCGGGCATTGCGGTGAAAAATCTCCAGGATGACCATGGTACGGTCCATCACCTCGCAACCGACTTCAACCTCAAGGTTACGCGCCTGTGACGGCGAAATTTCGTGGTCTACCAGCACCGCCTCAATATCGTAGGCAAGCGTATTGAAGGGTTGCGACTCTAGCTCCTCGGACATACTCTTCACATAATCACGAATTTCTTCGCGCTTACCCACACCCAGATATCCCGTGATATCAAAGCCTGTACGCTTCTGCACAAAAGTATGCACCACCCTGTAACCCAGTGTTTTAGCCAGTTCACGCAGCTCATTCAGCGAAGCCTCAAATTCACTATCGCTCACATTGGGTAGCTGCACAGCCGCCACTACGGCATATCGGATGGTTTCTTTGACTTCACTTTGCATTAGGGGATGGTATCTCTTGAATTGGGGAAGGCAGATAGTACCTGCAAAAGCAGAAAGCACCACTATGCATGGTGAGATAAAGTGTTAATAGATGATTGTAATGAGTATAACCGTAGAAACTATTGAAGAATTTAATTGCTGAGAACGCGTAGAGCGGACTCGTTTACAGTCCGCCGCATGTTCATGTTCAACATGCTTAATCTTTCGTCGGCGTACCGCAAGCGGACTGATTATATAAAATCCCAATCATCAGACTAAATATGACAACTCATATTGTTGGCATCTAATAAAAAAGCCCATCACAACGCTGATGGGCTTTTAATCTAAATCAAATACTTATGAACGACGGCGACGGGCCAAGCCTAATACCCCTAATCCAGCAAGCAAGCTAGCACTGGTGAGTGGCTCAGGCACAGGGACATAAGGTGAAAGTGAAGCAGTGACGTCTGGTCCAGTACCTACTAACTCAAAAGACCCTTTGTATAAACCATTGGTCGTATAGGCTGTGACTGTGCCACCGATAAAATCAAGCGCTGTTGCGCCATAAGATCCGCTAATCGCTGAGTCTGGATCCCACTTGAAGCTGAATGATTCAAAAGTGTTGAAACTTGTAAAGTCAAAACCAAATACGGCGCCACTACCAAAGAACACAGCGCTACCGCCAGCTGGCGCATTCACGGAAAATGGCGAACCGTCGATCACCAAGTAACTACCATCCGCGGTAATGGTACTACTAAAATCAAATACGATTTTAGAAATCTCGTAACTTGATCCATTAAAACCACCAGTTTCGATATTGAACCCATCAGCACCTGGTTCTGTGACAAAAATGGATCCAGCAGCAAAAGCCTGTGTGCATCCAAATGCCAAAGTTATAGCAACTGCAAATTTACTTATTTGTTTCATTTGCGCCTCCACTCAGTTGGGAATTACTAATAATAAAAATTACAACAACCCTTTTAAAACTAGTCATCGCTCTGAAACNNCTGAAACTATTTATCGTAATAATTAAATTTAGGATATTACTTTTTAAAAAAATTTGCAATTTCATTAGCATTAATCTATGTAAATGATTTACATACACACTTTGAACAATTTTTTGTTTATTTGGCATAAAACAATTATGCCGAAGTTTTAGCTGCCACCCAGCGCTTTATACAGCCCCACCTGGTTCTGTAATGCCTGTTGTTGTATTTGCAACGCCTGCGACTGTGCATCCAGTACGCTGCGCTGCGAATCGAGCAATTCCAGGTACGTCACCAGTCCTTGATCCAGCTTACGTTTGACCAGTTGCAAGCGGCTGCTTTCCAATTCACTTAAACGCGCCCTGGCGGCGGACTCTTCGGCAATCGCTGCGCGCGTGCTTAATACATCCATCACTTCTTTAAACGCGGTCTGGATAGTCTTTTCGTAATTAACCACTTCGATACGCTCACGGGTTTGCGCAAGGTTGAGGTTGGCTTTGTTGCGGCCATAGTTAAAGATCGGGATGGTCAATTGCGGGCTGAAAGACCAGTAGTTGCTGCCGGTATCAGAAAACAGTTTGGAGAACTCCGAGTTAACCAGGCCGACGTTGGTGGTGAGTTGCAAGCGTGGATAGAACGCAGCACGTGCAGCACCGATATTGGCATTGGCAGCTTTGAGTTGGTGCTCGGCAGCACGGATATCGGCGCGCCGGGTCAACAGGCTGGAAGGCAAGCCTGGCGTAACGTCAGCCAGTTTTAAATCCGCCAGAGGTTTGATGACTAACGGTGTGCGCTGTGATGACTCGCCGAGCAGTAAATACAAAGCATTTTGCGTGGTGGCCAGTTGTCGTTGCCATTGTGCATATTGTGCCTGCACTTGCTCGACCTGGATTTGGGCGGCTTTGACATCCAGCACCTGATCCAAACCGGCCTCAAAGCGACGCTGAGTCCGATGCAAGGTCTGTTTGCGGTCATCTAGCGTTTGCTGCGCCAGCTTGAGTTGCGCGTGTAAGGTCAGCAGGTTGACATACTGCGTGGCGATCTCGGTGATCAGGGTAGCTTGCACCGCTTGCCGGTTTTCAGTCACGGCCAGGTATTGCTCCAGCGCAGCTTGTGTCAGGCTTTTGACGCGGCCAAACACATCAATTTCGTAGTCTGAAATACCGACCCCAACGCGGTACAACTCTGCCTCAAATGCCTGGCTGGAGCTGAACACAGTGCGACTACGGTCGTACGTCAGATTGCCCTGTATGGTCGGCAGGCGGTCGGCTTTTTGTATGCCGTAAGTGGCCTTGGCTTCGTCCATGCGAAGCACGGCTGTTTTCAGGTCACGGTTATGCGCTAAGCCCACTTGTATCAGTTGCTGTAAATCGGCATCAGGGAAATAAGTTTGCCAGGGGAGCGGAGGCGCTTCAGTCACAGTCTCATTCGCTGGCTGGCCTGGGTAAGCCTCAGGCACGGGCGCAGCTGGCCGGAAATACTCAGGCATCAGCGAGCAACCGCTGGCCGAGAGAATAAAACCCAGTAACAATGTGAGTCGACTTAATTTCATGCAGCATCCTTGGTCGCCGCTGGTTTGTGCATCCAGCGCCCAACCACCATAAAAAATAACGGGACAAAAAAGATCGCCAGCAAGGTCGCCGTGACAATACCACCCAGCACGCTGGTGCCGATCGCAACTTGCGCGCCCGACGCAGCGCCAGTGGAGAATGCCAATGGAATCACACCGACACCAAAGGCCAGTGAGGTCATCACAATCGGCCGCAAGCGCTCTTTGGCTGCCAGCAAACTGGCTTCAAGCAAAGGCATGCCTTGCAGCACATGCTCGCGTGCAAACTCCACAATCAGGATAGCGTTTTTGGCAGATAAACCAATCGTCGCGATCAAGCCTACCTTGAAATAAATATCATTAGGCAAACCACGGATAGTCACGCCAAGCAAAGCGCCCAAGACGCCTAATGGCACCACCAGCATCACGGCGAACGGAATGGCCCAGCTTTCATACAAAGCCGCCAGCACCAGGAACACAATCAGGATAGACAAGCCGAACAGCATGATGGCCTGGCTGCCGGATTGCTTTTCTTCGAGTGACTGCCCGGCCCATTCGAAGCCGATGCCCTTGCCCAACCCTTGTACCAGTTTTTCGATCTTCTGCATCGCTTCGCCGCTGCTATAGCCAGGCCCGGCGCCGCCATTGATATTAAATGACGGAAAGCCATTAAAACGCGTGCGTTGTGGGGTACCCATGGCCCAGTCCAGTGTCATGATGGAAGACAGCGGTACCAGGCTGCCATCGGCAGCTTTGAGGCGAATTTTCTTGATATCTTCCAGCGTCTGGCGCTGTTTGCCATCGGCTTGAATCAGCACGCGGCGCACCTGGTTGCCATAGACAAAATCACCAAGGTAATTAGAACCAAGCAAAGTTGCCAGCGAATCATTGATTTCATCCAGCGAGATGCCCAGCGCATTGGCCTTGCTGCGGTTAAGCTGCATATTGACCACTGGCGTATCGTATAAACCGGCAAACAAGACATTGGCCAACTCGGGATGCTTGGTCGATTCGGCAATCAGCTGGTCGCGCGCTTTCATCAGGGTTTCAATACCAACGCTGGCACGATCTACCAGTTTCATGTCAAAACCGCCCACACTGCCCAGCTCAGGCAATGGCGGCGCATTCATGGCGAAAATACTTAAATTGGGTCGTCCATAAAATTGCTGGTTAACGCGGTTCACAATCGCCTGCACCTGCTGCTCGGCCTTGGGCCGCTCGGACCAATCTTTCAGCGTGATAAACAGCATGCCACTATTGGTGCTGGTGCCGTAAAAACTAAAACCGCTGACTTCAAAAATGATATCGACCGGCTCGTGTTGCTGGATATAACGGCTCATATCACCCAGCACTTCGGCGGTTTCCGCCAGTGTCGCGCCTTGTGGCAACGACACCATGACCATAAAGTTACCCTGGTCTTCTTCTGGCAAAAATGCACTCGGCAAACGCATAAACAGCCAGCCGACCAAGGTCACAATGAGTGCAAACACGCCCAACCAGCGCAATGGCTTGTTGAGCAAACCGCCGGTCAGGCGCGTGTAACGCTCGGTCATACACTTAAAGCTACGGTTAAACCAGACAAAAAAGCGTGCTTTAGGGCTGGTTTCATGGCGCAACAGCGTGACGCACAAGGCAGGTGTCAGCGACAGCGCCAGAAAGGCCGAGAAGCTGATCGACACCGACAATGCCAGTGAAAACTGGCGGTAGATATTGCCCACCGCGCCACTAAAAAAGGCCATCGGGATAAATACCGACACCAGCACAGCGGTGATACCCACCACCGCACCACTGATTTGCGACATGGCTTTAATAGTCGCTTCGCGTGCAGACAAGCCTTCATCGACAATCAGGCGCTCAACGTTTTCCACCACCACGATGGCATCATCGACCAGGATACCAATCGCCAGCACCACACCAAACATGGTCAGCACATTGATGGAATAACCCAGCCAGTACATGACGGCAAACGTCCCCATCAGGGCAATCGGCACCACGATGGTCGGAATCAGGGTCGCTCGCAGGTTCTGCATAAACAGGTACATGACCACGAATACCAGCAGCACCGCCTCAACCAGCGTTTGAATCACTTTTTTAATCGAGATAGACACAAATGCCGAGGAGTCATACGACAACTGGAACACCACATTCGGTGGAAAGTATGGCTGCATTTGTTCCATCGCGACCTTGACCCGCTTGATGGTTTCTACTGCATTCGAGCCCGGCGACAGTTTAATCGCCATGCCGGCGGCATTTTTGCCATTGACTTTAGAGCTATAGGTATAGTCACTGCTGCCCATTTCCACCCGCGCCACGTCCTTCACCAGCAAGGCCGAGCCATCCGCCTGGCTGCGCAGTGGCACATTGGCAAAGTCTTCTACCGTTTTCAGCGTGGCTTCGGCTTCGAGCGTAACACTCAATGGCGCGCCATCCGGCACACCACTGGCACCGACCTGGCCCAAGGTCAGGCGTGTATTGTAGCTACGCAAGGCATTGGATATTTCGCTGACGCTGACATTCAAGCCCGCCATTTTCTGCGGATCCGGCCAGATACGCATGGCGTACTCCGGGCTGAATGATTGCACTTTACCCACACCCTGCACGCGCTTAAGCGTAGGCATGACCGTGGCAGAGGACAACTCGCCGAGGTCAATCTCACTGTAACGGTTATCCTCTGAGGTCAGTGACACAATCAGCTGAAAGCTATCCGCCGATTTTTCCACCATGATGCCGCTACGGCGCACGATTTCAGGCAAACGCACTTCCACGCTTTTGAGGCGGTTTTGCACATCGACGGCCGCCAGATCAGGGTTGGTGCCCTGGCGGAAAGTCACGCTAATAGAAGCCATGCCCTGGTTGCTGGTGGCAGACACATACATCAGGCCTGGCATACCATTCATCTCGCGCTCGATAATCGAGGTCACAGTTTCTTCGACCACTTTGGCCGATGCGCCAGGATAAGTTGCGGCGATATTGACCACGGGCGGCGCAATATCGGGATACTGCGCAATCGGTAATTGCTTGATGGCAATCAAACCTGCCAGCACAATCAGGATGGCAATCACCCAGGCAAAAATCGGGCGATCAATAAAAAAACGACTCATGGCCTGCTTCCCTTAACTTGAGGCTTGTGTGATACCGCGCCAGTCAAGGTGCGACGGCTTTCGTGATGTTGTCTTTGGCGCTTACCTGCTTGGGCGTCACTTTTGCGCCCGCCGTTTGCATGGCGGCATTGGTCACGACCACCTGCTCACCTGCTTGCAGGCCATGCTCAATCACCCACTGTTTATCAATCACAGCACCGGTTTGCACTTCGCGTGACTCCAGCTCCTGTTTGGCATTGACCACCCATACCCGGCTGGAGAACTGGTCACGGATCAGCGCATCACGCGGAATCAGGATGGCATGCGGATTGGTCGCCTGGCGGATTTTCAAACGCACATAGGCGCCTGGCATCAGTTCCTGTTGCGGGTTGTCAAAAATGGCGCGCATCACGACAGAGTCTGTCGTCTGGTTCACAGACACATCAGAAAATGACAATTTGCCTGCGCTAGGATAAGTGGAACCATCCGGCAACATCAGGGCAATCTGCAATTGACCATTGCTGCCTTTTAACTGGCCGTCGCGCAAGGCTTTGCGCAGCGCGAACACCTCAGAAGAAGACTGTGCGAAATTGACATACACCGGGTTGATTTGCTCCACCGTGGTCATGTGCGTGGCCTCGTCTTTACCCACCAGCGCGCCTTCTGTCACCAGTGCACGGCGCGCCACGCCATCAATCGGCGCCGTCACATTGGCATAAGCCACATCCAGTTTGGCGCGATTGAGTTTAGCTTGTGCGGCAGCCACTTCGGCTTTAGCCAGTTGCGCCTCAGCCTGTGCCGCGCGGTAGTCGCGCTGACTCACTGACTGGTCACCCACCAGGGCCTGGTAGCGCTGCAATTTGTCATTGGCATTCACCAGGTTGGCTTCGGTTCTGGCCAGTTCAGCATCTGCTTCCAATTTACTGGCCTGCAATTGCTCCGGATTCAGGGCAAATAACGGTGTGCCCGCCTTCACTGTTTGCCCTTCCTGATACAGCCGTTTAGAGACAATACCGGAAACGCGCGCACGCACTTCTGCAATGCGATAGGCCTCTACACGGCCAGGTAATTCAACCTCAGCGGGGATTTCAGCGGTTTGCACGGTCACCACTTCGACCTCAGGTGCGCCAGCCGCTGCCTGAGCGGCTTCCTGCGGTTTGCTACAAGCAGAGAGTTGCAATAACAAGAGTGTGGCAACAGAGGCCGTGCTGAGAGAAAAACGGGACATGAACATGCCTTCTTACTATATAGACGTCAATATTCTATCCGTCCTTTAATAATTAATCAATCATGACTGATTAATTATTTTTTGGTATAATCCTCGCCATTGTTTGAGGAATGATAAGCCTAGAGATCATGGCCAGAAAAACCAAAGAAGATGCGCAAAAAACCCGCGACCAGATTCTGGATGCGGCTGAACACGTGTTTTACCGCAAGGGCTTTACCCTGACCACCATGGCAGATATTGCCGAAGCTGCTGCACTGTCACGCGGTGCGGTCTACGGCCATTACAAAGGCAAACTGGAAGTAGCCACCGCTATGGCAGAACGCGTGATTCAACAAGCCTCGCCGTTTCAAAGCCAACCCACCCTCAGTGCCTTAAGCAACCTCAAACAATACTGCTTGCAGGAAATCCGCAGTTATATTGAACCCAGCTCGATTCAGCGCGTATTATTTTTTTTGTATATCGGCATTGATGATTCGCCCGAATTATTGCAATTACGTTTTGCCTGGGAGAAAAAGCGCATTACACAAATAGATTGCCTGCTCAAACAGGCGATTGCGCAAACAGAACTCTCTGCCGAAGTCGATTTCGACCTGATCAGCCTGTATTGCCAGTCCATTATTGAGGGTGTGTTCAGCATTATTTATTTTGGCAGCCTCAGTGAATCACAACGCTGGCAACGTGCGGAACAACTCTGTGAATATGGACTGCAGCGCCTGTCTATGCCACTTTTCCAGCCGTAATTTAAACGTCAAGCTATTCTGCTAGCATTGACGAGCACGCCCGCCTTCCGGCAAGATAAGGGTCGGATACATTGATGACAATAAAATTGTTCAACTTTTTTGTCTGAACAAGGTCAGTATGACCACGCACGTTCATTTTTAAACGCATCACCCCGATACACACCCCTATAAAAATAACTTAAGAAAAAAATATTGCTATGGATCATAACCTGTCTCTTATTACCACCATTGCTGCCGCATTTGCGCTGGCGCTGGTGTTTGGCCTGATCGCCGAAAAACTCAAATTGCCAGCGCTGATTGGTTATCTGTTTGCTGGCATTATCATCGGCCCGGCCACCCCCGGCTTTGTGGCGGACATAGAAATCGCCTCGCAACTGTCTGAAATCGGCGTCATGCTGCTGATGTTCGGCGTTGGCCTGCACTTTTCAGTGCAAGATTTAATGTCGGTCAAACGCATCGCCCTACCCGGCGCACTGGCGCAGATGACGCTGGCGACCCTGCTCGGCATGCTGGTGGCCCATTATTGGGGCTGGAGCATGGGGCATGGCCTGGTCTTTGGCCTGTCACTCTCCTGCGCCAGTACCGTGGTGTTACTGAAAGCGCTTGAGTCCAGGCGCATCCTGGAAAGCATGAACGGCAAAATTGCTGTCGGCTGGCTGGTGGTAGAAGACATGGTGACCGTGCTGGTGCTGGTGCTGATGCCAGCCCTGGCTGGCGTTTTGGGTGGCCAGGGCGAAGCCACCAACGCCAGTGCCATTTGGGAGACCATAGGCGTTACCTTGCTTGAAATCACCGGTTTTGTAGTGGTAATGCTGGTGATAGGCAAACGTGTATTGCCCTGGCTGCTGTGGTATGTGGCAGGCACCGGCTCACGTGAATTATTTACCTTAACCGTGATTGCCGTGGCGATCGGCGTGGCCTTTTTCGCCTCATCGCTGTTTCATGTATCGTTTGCACTAGGCGCCTTTTTTGCCGGCATGATCATGCGCGAATCAGAATATAGCCATCGAGCAGCGGAAGATTCCCTGCCTTTCCGCGATGCATTTGCCGTGCTGTTTTTTGTCGCCGTCGGCATGCTGTTTGACCCTAGCATCCTGATCAAGCAACCGGTACAGGTCCTCTCTGTGGTCGCTATTATTATCTTGGGCAAATCACTGGCAGCGGTTGCGATCGTGCTGGCGCTGCGCTATCCATTGAATACAGCACTCACCGTCGCCGCCAGCCTGGGGCAAATTGGCGAGTTCTCGTTTATCCTGGCCGGACTTGGCGTGTCGCTCAACCTGCTGTCAGCAGATGGCATGAGCCTGGTGTTGGCGGGCGCACTGATTTCGATTGCCTTGAATCCGCTGGTATTTGCCTCGATCAAACCGTTGGCTAACTGGGTGGTCAATAAATCGGATGTGGCACGACGCCTGTCTTTGCGTATGGATCCCTACAGTGAGTTGCCGATGTCCACGGAACGCAAGTTTCTTGAAGGCCAGGTGGTGTTGGTCGGCTATGGCCGCGTTGGCAAGCGCATTGCACAATCGCTGACAGACTCTGCGATTCCATTTGTGGTGGCCGAGCAAAATCGCGAACTGGTGGAAAAACTGCGTAAGCAAGGCCAGCCCGCCGTGTCAGGCAACGCTGCTGACCCCATGGTATTGATACAGGCACACATCGCCAATGCGGCCATGCTGATTATTGCCACACCGGACGCCATGGATATCCGTAAAATAGTCGACATTGCCAAACAGCTCAAGCCGGACATAGAAGTGGTGATTCGTACTCACCACGAGGATGAATATCAGCGCTTGCAAAAAGACCTGGGGCAAGCCGTATTTTTCGGCGAAGAGGAACTGGCCAAAGGCATGTCTGCCCATGTGTTGCAGCGTTTCGAACGTCACGTGCTCTAAAAGGCATTAAAATCTAAATCAGGGCTGCTTCGGCAGCCTTGTTTTTTGAAACAAACACCTCGCGAAAGGCTATGATGTCATTGTATCGGCAGTCGATACGTATCGTTACATTTACGCCCAATCAAACGCAGTACAATCTTGTCAGACAAGAATAACGATATCAATATTGGTACCTATGAACACCACCTCCCTTGACGATAAATCTGGCCTTTACGCTAAATCCGGTGTATGGCTACTGGGCCTTGCCAGTCTGATGCTGGCTGCCTGCTCATCCGGCAAACCGGACAACAAACCGCCCAAAAAAACGCCAGAAGTCGGCGTAATCACCGTACAACCTGCCAGCCAGCCGATTGTGGCTGACCTGCCAGGGCGCACCAATCCGTTTATGATTTCGGAAGTCCGCCCACAAGTCGGCGGCATTATCCGCCAGCGCGCATTTACAGAAGGCGCACTGGTCAAAGCGGGCCAACTGCTTTATCAAATCGAGCCGGCGCCTTACCAGGCCAGTGCCCAAAGTGCGGCCGCCGCGCTACAAAAAACAGAAGCCTCGCTGACCACGCTCAAACTCAAAGCGGATCGTTATAAAGAACTGGTCAAAATCAATGCCGTGAGCCGGCAGGATAACGATGACGCGCAAGCCGCCTTGCAACAAGGTGAAGCCGATGTGGCTGCCGCCAGGGCAGCGCTGTCCACCGCAAAAATCAACCTGGATTTCACACGCGTGGTCTCGCCAATCACTGGTTTTGTGTCTACTTCTACCGTCACACCTGGCGCGTTGGTCACTGCCAGCCAGGACACCGCACTCACCACCGTACAGCAACTGGACCCGATTTATGTCGATGTGATTCAGTCAAGCAGTGATTTGCTCAAACTCAAACGTGATATTGCCAGCGGCAAACTGAGCAGCACATCGCAAAAAGAAATCCCTGTCCGTGTCGTACTCGAAGATGGCTCCACATACGCCCACGCCGGAAAACTCAAATTCAACGGCATTAGTGTCAACACCACCTCTGGGGCGGTCACACTGCGTGCGGTGGTGCCTAACCCGGAAGGCATTTTGCTGCCCGGCATGTATGTGCATGCCCTGATTGATGTCGCTGAAGAAAAAGCGGCCATCCTGGTGCCGCAACGTGCTGTGACCAGAAATACACGTGGTGAGCCCACGGTGCTCCTGGTGGACAATACGCAAAAAGTGATTCAGCAAACCCTGGAAACCAGTGGCGCACAAGGTGACAACTGGCGTGTCACACACGGCCTGCAAGCGGGTGACCGCGTGATTATGGATGGGCTACAAGGCATCAGCGTAGGCAGCGAAGTGAAGGCGGTGCCCTTTGTCGCGACCAGCCATCCAGATGTAGCAACACCGGCCATGGCAACAAGACCGTCTACCGTGAACCCTGCCCGCTAACCAGAAGAGAATTTAACTATGGCGTCTTTTTTTATCCAACGCCCTATCTTTGCCTGGGTGATTGCAATTGTCATCATGCTGGCGGGCATAGGCGCAATTGAGTGGCTCCCGCTGGAGCAATACCCGGATATTGCACCACCACGCGTCTCTATCAATGCCACCTATACCGGCGCCGCGGCCGACACCATTGAAAACTCGGTGACGCAAGTGATTGAGCAGTACATGAAGGGCATCGATAACCTGACCTATATGTCTGCCAGCAGCACTTCTTCAGGCACCGCCAATATCAGCCTGACCTTTGATGCGGGCACCAATCCTGACGTCGCACAAATGCAGGTGCAGAATAAACTGCAACAAGCCATGCCCAGGCTACCGCAGATTGTACAAAGCCAGGGGGTGACGGTGGCCAAAACCGGCATCGACTTCCTGATGATGATTTCACTCATGTCTGACAGCCCTACGGTGCGCGCCATTGATATCGGTGATTATATTTCGAGCAACCTGATCGACCAGATCAGCCGCCTCGATGGCGTCGGCGATGTACAGACCCTGAGCGCAGGCTATGCCATGCGCATCTGGCTGGATCCGGCCCGGCTGCAAAAATACAACCTGATTCCTTCCGATATTTCAGCGGCCGTACAGGCGCAGAATACCGAAGTCTCCTCTGGCCAGTTAGGCGCCCTGCCTTCGGTAAAAGGCCAAGGCTTGAATGCGCCCATTACCGCACGCAGCAAACTGCAAACCGTAGAGCAATTCAACCAGATTATCGTTAAATCCGGCGCAGACGGTTATGTGGTGCATTTGTCGGATGTAGCCCGCGTTGAATTAGGCGCCGAGAGCTACACACCGGTCGCCAACCTCAATGGTAAAACCTCAGCAGCCTTTGGGGTCAAACTCGCGTCCGGTGCCAATGCACTGGCCACCGCGCAAGCCGTGAAAGACAAGCTGGCAGCGCTGGAGCCTTATTTTCCGCCTGAACTGAAACTCAGCATCCATATCCCTTATGACACCACGCCATTTGTGCGTATTTCCATCAAGGAAGTCGTCAAGTCGCTGGTAGAAGCCATCCTGCTGGTCATTATCATTATGTATGTGTTTTTGCAGAACCTGCGTGCGACGCTGATTCCGGCCATTGCCGTACCGGTAGTGCTACTCGGTACCTTTGGCGTACTGGCCGCGTTTGGCTTTTCGATTAACACGCTGACTATGTTTGGCCTGGTACTGGCGATTGGCTTGCTGGTAGATGATGCCATTGTGGTGGTGGAAAACGTCGAACGTGTGATGCGTGAAGAAGGTCTGAGCCCGAAAGAAGCCACGCGTAAATCCATGGGTGAAATTACCAGCGCGCTGGTCGGTATTTCACTGGTGCTATCCGCCGTATTTATTCCCATGGCCTTTTTCGGCGGTGCCACCGGCGTGATTTACCGCCAGTTCTCTATCACCATTGTCTCTGCCATGTTGTTATCTGTGCTGGTCGCGCTGACATTGACCCCAGCCCTGTGTGCGACCATGCTCACACCGTCAAATCATAGCCATACTGCAACAGGTGGCCTGTTTGGCTGGTTTTTCCGCTGGTTCAACCCGGCGTTTGAAACATTTGCCAATGGCTACCAGGCCATCGTCGAGAAAATCCTGCGCCAGAAGCTATTCACCATGCTGCTGTATGCCAGCATTCTGGCCTTGCTGGCTTTCCTATTCCTGCGCTTACCCAGCTCCTTCCTGCCGACGGAGGACCAGGGTATCCTCATGGCGCAGATTCAATTGCCGGTCGGTGCCACCGATAGCAGGATGCAGCGTGTGTTGCGACAAATCGAGCATTACCTGGATGGTCAGGAAGCAGTCATTGATGAATATTTAACCATTGCCGGCCTCGGCCAGGGCGGTGGCGGTAGCCAAAACACCGGCCGTGCCTTTATCCGCCTCAAGGACTGGTCACTGCGTGGCGAAGGCCAGGACGCCGCGTCACTCGCAGATAAGATGACCAAAGCCTTGTCCAAGATCCGTGATGCCAAGCTGTTTGTGAACCAGCCAGCGCCCGTACGCGGCCTGGGCCAGGGCTCCGGCTTTACGCTCGAGCTCAAGGATGTCGGCGGCCTCGGGCACCAGGCACTGATGGAGGCCAGAAACCAATTTGTCCAACTGGCGGCAGACAACCCGAAACTGAACCGGGTGCGCCCAAGCGGACTGGATGATACGCCGATGTTCAGGCTCAATATTGATGACCAGAAAACCGGCATTTATAACCTGACCACCGCCAATATCAACTCCACACTGTCTATCGCCATGGGCGGCACTTATGTGAATGACTTCATCAACAAGGGCCGCGTCAAAAAAGTCTATTTGCAGGGGGATGCGCCTTACCGCATGCAGCCTGAAGACATTGACCGCTGGTATGTACGCAACAGCACCAACGACATGGTGCCGTTCTCTGCGTTCTCCAATACCCGTTGGGTATCGGGCTCGCCCTTGCTCGAACGCTATAACGGTATTTCTTCCGTTGAAATCGTCGGCGAAGCGGCCAAAGGCACCAGCACCGGCGAAGCCATGCGCATTGCTGAAGGCATTATCAAGCAACTACCGGCAGGCATCGGCTATGAGTGGAGTGCGCAGTCCTACCAGGAAAGACTGTCAGGTTCACAGGCGCCCCTGTTGTATGCGGTGTCTGTGGTGTTTGTGTTTTTGTGCCTGGCCGCGTTATATGAAAGCTGGGCGGTGCCTTTCTCCGTCATTATGGTCGTGCCTCTGGGCATCCTGGGCGCCGTGCTGGCAACCAGTTTGCGTGGCATGACAGCCGACGTTTACTTCCAGGTGGGCCTGTTGACGACCATCGGCCTGTCAGCGAAAAATGCCATTCTGATTGTAGAGTTCGCCAAGCATCTGCAAGAGCGTGGCCAGCCTTTACTGACTGCCACCCTGGAGGCCGTGAAACTGCGCTTGCGGCCCATCCTCATGACCTCGCTCGCCTTTGTCTTTGGTGTGCTGCCGCTGGCCTTCAGTGAAGGCGCAGGCGCGGTGAGCCGCCAGGCGATTGGCACCGGCGTACTCGGCGGCATGTTGATGGCCACCTTCCTCGGCATCTTTTTTGTGCCGCTGTTTTATGTGCTGATACGTTCGCTGTTCCCTTACCAGCCTGATCCAGATGCCATCGCACATGGATAACCTTATGATGAAACCAAGCACACATACATTACTTGGCACTGCAAAATTACCAATCAAATTACTGGCCATGATAACGCTGTCACTTGGCCTGAGCAGTTGTATCGACCTGGCGCCGTTTTATACACGGCCAGCCTCACCGGTTCCGGCAACGCTAGGCACGGTAGAAAGCGATCCCAAAGCCTTTACTGATCTGCCGTGGCAATCCTTTATCAGTGATGAAAAGCTGCGCCAGGTGGTTGACCTCGCCTTAAAAAATAACCGCGACCTGCAGGTGGCTGCACTGACCATAGAACGGTCACGTGCCCTCTACCAGGTGCAACGTGCCGACCTGTTTCCGACCATCGCTGCGAGTGTCACAGAAACGGCCTCCAAAGGTATGGCCAGTGCAGCAAACAATACTGCAGGCAATACCTCAGGGGCGACCACTGGCACGGCGGGCAGCAGCAATAGCAGTGGCAATATCTCGCATATTTACCGTGCAACCGTAGGCTTTAGTGCATATGAGCTGGATCTGTTCGGCCGCATACGCAACCTGAACCAGCAGGCCTTGCAAACGTTTTATGCCAATGAAGATAATCGCCACAGCACACAGATCAGCCTGATTGCCGAAGTAGCGACCGCCTGGCTGACCCTGGCGGCAGACAAAAAGCGACTCGCGATTGCCGAGCAAACCCAGCAAAGCCAGCAAGCCACTTACGATATCAACCAGAAAATGTTTGAACTGGGTGTTGCCAATGCGCTGACCTTAAAGCAACTGCAAACCAGTGTCGATAGTGCACGCGTGGCAGTGGCCACCTACAATATGCAAATCAAGCAGGACATCAACGCACTCAACCTGCTGGCGGGTAGCATGGTGCCTGAACAGTGGTTGCCAGCAGGCAACTTGTCCAGCGTGGTCGCTACCACAGCCTTACCTGCCGGAGTCAGCTCGCAAACCTTACAGCAACGGCCAGATGTCCGTGCGGCAGAACACTTGCTGGAAGGCGCCAATGCCAATATCGGTGCATTACGCGCGGCCTTCTTCCCCACCATCAGCCTGACCACCACGGTCGGTTCAGCCAGTACCGAATTATCCGGCCTGTTTGCCAAAAATTCCGGCATCTGGACCTTTGTGCCACAAGTCAGCGTACCGCTGTTTAACGCGGGGCGTAACCGTGCCAATTTGACCTCAGCAGAGAAAAACCGCGATATTCTGCTCGCACAATACGAAAAAACCGTGCAAACTGCGTTCCGCGAAGTGGCGGACGTGTTGGTGCAGCGTGAAGGTTTGCAAGCACAACTGGACGCCCAGCACTCACTCACCGCTGCTGCGAATGCGGCATTCCAGCTGGCTGATGTCCGCTTTAAAAATGGGGTCGA
The DNA here is from genome assembly GCF_002454655.1 of Methylophilus sp. UBA6697. Classification (NCBI taxonomy): domain Bacteria; kingdom Pseudomonadati; phylum Pseudomonadota; class Betaproteobacteria; order Nitrosomonadales; family Methylophilaceae; genus Methylophilus; species Methylophilus sp. UBA6697. The sequence continues at coordinate 59,331 of NZ_DKJH01000032.1, read as the reverse complement.
CAATTACCTGGTGGTGCTGGATGCACAGCGCACGCTTTATACTGCAGAGCAATCGCTGGTCACGTTGCAATTAAGTGACGCCGCTAGCCAGCTGACCTTGTATAAGGTCATGGGCGGCGGTTGGCATTAGTGAGTGCATGCATGAACATCATCGTTTTAAACATTAAAGATAAAGATAACCACCAAGTCGCGCACACTTCTTGCTTGGTGCCTAGTGATGAACACAGAAATATCCCCTGCCCAAACCATTACCTTGGCCAAAATCAGACATATCGAGGAGCTGGAGCGACTCGATAGCTGTATCGCATTTGTCGAAAAAATTGGCCAGTTGATCCACCTGATCCAGGCCGAACGTGGTGCTAGCTGCCTCTATATTGCCTCCAATGGGCGACGCTTTGCACCAGAGCGCGCTGACATTATTACGCAAAACCAGGCCATGGAAGCCAGCTTTAGAGAGGCGCTGCAACAGCACTTGCATAGAAACGCGCTGGCAGATGCCAAGCAATTGACGCTGACCTCGTGGATCTTGCTAGGCCTGGACCAACTGACTTCTTTGCGGCATCAGATCACTTTGCAAAAAATCAGCTTTGCAGACTGCATCGAATCGTTTAGCCGCCTGATCGGCAGCCTGATTGCACTGATCTTTGAGATCACCGACAGCTCGGTCAACAGCAAGATTTCCACCTGTTTGCTGACGCTTTACAACCTGATCCAGGGCAAGGAATTTGCCGGGCAGGAGCGTGCAGTGGGTGCCTATATGTTTGGTTCAGGCAGCCTGCAACTGCCGCATCAGCAAAAGCTGTTTGAACTCATCGCCCAGCAAGACCGTCATTTTGATTTATTCTGCCAGTTTGGCAGTGAAGAGGTACGCCAGTCATGGCTTGCGCTGCAGGCGACCGCCTGGCACCAGCAACATCAAAAATACCGCACCAAACTGAGCGCAGCCAAAGACCAGCAGACGCTCAATCCCAGCAGCGCAGATATCTGGTTTGAATTGTGCAGCCAGCGTTTAAGCGCCATGTGGCAGATTCAATGTCAGCTCATCCAAACCATGCATGAGTTGTTGGCAGGGCTGGCTAGCAAAGCCAAGAGCGACTTTGAGCAAACCCGGCAATATTTGGATGCCATTCAGGCAACACCGGCCGCTGCGCTCAACAGCACCTTTTTCAACCTGGCGATTCCAGTTGAAAATGCCTTGAATTTTCAGACGCATGATACGTCGCAGGCGTATCCGATGGCCTCCATGATTACGCTGCTGCAACAGCAGTCGCGGCAAATTGCCGAGATGGAAAGTGAGTTGTCTGATACCAAAAAGGCGCTCGCCGAACGCAAGCTGATCGAACGTGCCAAAGGCCTGTTAATGAGCACGCGCGGGCTGAATGAAATGGAAGCGTATAAAACCATGCGCAGCATTGCCATGGAGCAAAACCGCAAGATTATTGATGTCGCTGAAAACATTTTGGCGCATCACGCACAACCGGGCTAAACGCCCGTCAAATTGGTGCATCCGCACACGTATGGTGCGGACAGCACCGCGCTGAAAAGGTTGCATAAAAATGCAACAATCCATAAAAACCAATATAGAACAATCACTTAGAAATAACGCTTCAGCTGGCACGGCAATTGCTAATTTGGCTTGAGGCTTCAGCTAACGGCGGTTGAAAATCTCGTGTGATACCAGCCTGGGATGTAGCGTGGCTGGGCAGTAAACAAGTCGAATGACTTGTGCAGTAAAAGGACAAAGGCGTCCTGAGTGTAGACAAAAAAACAGTCTGCATTCAGGACGCCTTTTTGTTTTTTAACTTTCCCAATTGATTGATGATTAAGGAGCAGCAATGAGCAGTTCTGACAAAAATAATGTGACACCCACTTCAACGGTCACCGAAGTATCCACCACCGAGCAAGTAGACCAGCAGCGCCGTCACTTTTTCATGAATACCCTGGCAGGTGCATTTGGCGCGGCTGCCATGATGAACATGGTGCCCTCTGCGATTCGCAGCCAGGCTTGGGCAGCAGGCTCAGATGCCCCTGAAATCACTGAGGTGAAAGTAGGCTTTATTCCGCTGACGGACTGTGCGCCGATTATTGTCGCCTCACAAATGGGCTTCGATAAAAAATACGGCATCAAAATTGTCCCCTCCAAAGAAGCCTCATGGGCGGGTGTACGCGACAAAATGGTGAACGGTGAGTTGCATGCAGCGCACGTGTTATACGGCCTGATCTACGGTGTGCAACTAGGTATCGGCGGCCAGCAAAAAGACATGAACATTTTGATGACGCTGAACCACAACGGTCAGGGCATCACACTGGCTAACCAGCTGAAAGAAAAAGGCGTGACCAGTGGCGGGACGCTCAAGCGCCTGCTAGATAACGAAAACCGCGACTTTACTTTTGCCCAGACCTTCCCGACCGGCACACACGCCATGTGGTTGTATTACTGGCTGGCCAGTTATGGCATCAATCCGATGCAAGACGTGAAAACCATTGTGGTGCCTCCGCCACAAATGGTCGCCAACATGCGCATCGGCAATATGGACGGCTACTGCGTAGGCGAGCCATGGAACGCACGCGCCATCTACGACAAGATTGGTTTTACCGTCGCCACCACCCAGGACATCTGGGCCGATCACCCGGAAAAAGTACTCGGCACCACCACTGAGTTTGCGGCCAAAAACCCGAATACCGCACTGGCACTGACCAAAGCGATTCTGGAAGCCTGCCGCTATATCGATGCGACTAAAAACCGCCCGGAAGTGGCCAAACTGATTGCAGGCAAAGCCTACGTCAATGCGCCAGAAGAGGTGATTGAAGGTCGCTTCCTCGGCCACTACGACAATGGTATCGGCAAAAAATGGGAAGACCCGAACTACATGAAATTCTTCAATGACGGCAAGGTCAACTTCCCTTACCTGTCTGATGGCATGTGGTTCCTGACACAGCACAAACGCTGGGGCTTGTTGAAGTCTGACCCTGACTACCTGGGCATCGCGAAAAAGGTCAACCGTATCGACATTTATACCGAAGCAGCCAAATCACTGGGCATTGCGGTGCCAGATGCCATGCGCAGCAGCAAGCTGATCGATGGCGTGGTCTGGGATGGCAAGGACCCGAAAGCCTATGCCAGCAGCTTCAAGGTGAAAGCCTAATCTTTAAAGGAGAGTCACCATGAATGTCGTCAGCTTGAAGAAAGAAAACATCATGCAAAAAAGCGAGGAAGCTGTCACCACAGCACCTGCGCAACCAGTTGTTGCTGTGGTTACCCCTCTCTCAACCACAGCTGCAAAAGCCACCGCGCCCAAGCGCGGGGCATGGGTGGCAACGGCTAAACGAGGATTTGAATGGCTGTTGCCGCCTGTGATTGGCTTGATGGTATTCGCAGCCATCTGGGCCACGGTAGCCGCGCTGACACAAGGCTTGCCAGGCCCGGTCAAAACCTGGCAATCGGCTGTCGAGCTGTTCAGCGACCCGTTTTATATCAACAATCCGAATGACATGGGCATAGGCTGGAACATTCTGAGCTCACTGCAACGTGTGGCAACGGGTTTTGGCCTGGCAGCGATTGTCGGTATCCCGATGGGCTTTGTGATTGGCCGCTATGCCTTTATGTCCAGAATGGCGGCACCGATTATCAGCCTGCTCAAACCGGTGTCACCGCTGGCCTGGCTGCCCATTGGCCTGCTGGTATTCAAGGCCGCCAACCCTGCGGCGATCTGGGTGATCTTCATTACCGCCGTGTGGCCGATGATTATCAACACCGCCGTCGGTGTGAGCAAAGTACCGCAAGACTATATGAATGTGGCCAAAGTGCTCAACCTGTCCGAATGGAAAGTCGTGACCAAAATTCTGCTGCCTTATGTCATGCCTTACATGATGACCGGTGTCCGCTTATCAATTGGCGCAGCCTGGCTGGTGATTGTGGCGGCAGAAATGCTGACTGGCGGCATGGGTATCGGCTTCTGGGTATGGGATGAGTGGAACAACCTCAATGTAGAACACATCATCATCGCCATTTTTATTGTTGGCATTGTCGGTTTGTTACTCGAACAATTGCTGGTGCTAGTGGCAAAACGCTACAGCTACGAATAACCCGCAGGAAAAGGATTCTTATTATGACGACCAATGTAATGCAAGACCGTTATGTCCTGATTGAAAACGTCAACATGACGTTTCACACCAAAAAAGGCAGTTTTCAGGCGCTGAAAGATATCAACCTGAATATCCGCGAAGGTGAGTTTATCTCCATCATCGGCCACTCAGGCTGTGGCAAATCTACGGTACTCAACCTGATTGCCGGGTTGCTGCAACCCAGTGAAGGCTACCTGTTTTGTGCCGGCCGTGAAATCTCCAAGCCTGGCCCTGAGCGTGCCGTGGTGTTCCAAAACCACTCTCTGCTGCCATGGCTGACCTGTTTTGAAAATGTTTACCTGGCTGTAGAACGCGTATTTGGCGATAAAGAAGGCCCGGCACAACTGGCTGAGCGCACCCGTGCAGCGCTGGAACTGGTGGGTTTAAGCCACGCCATTGAAAAACGCCCGAACGAGATTTCCGGTGGCATGAAGCAACGCGTCGGCATTGCGCGCGCACTGGCCATGGAGCCTAAGGTATTGCTGCTGGACGAGCCATTCGGCGCGCTGGACGCCCTCACCCGTGCTGGTTTGCAAGACGAGCTGATGGGCATTATGGCACGTTCCGGTTGCACTGCCGTGATGGTCACGCACGATGTAGACGAAGCCGTGTTGCTGTCAGACCGCATCGTCATGATGACCAACGGCCCGGCAGCGACCATAGGCGAAATTCTGGAAGTCGATTTGCCACGTCCGCGTAAACGTCTGGAGCTGGTAGAAGACCCGGCGTATACGCATCTGCGTAGCGAAGTATTGAAGTTTTTGTATGAGCGCCACGCTAAAAAGGCGGCATAGATATAAGTAGTGCTGACGGGCGGTCACCCGCCAGCACTGCATACCTCATCGAAGTATGGTTACCCCACATAGAAAAAGGAGCAACACATGAACGCTAACTCACACCCACGCTTACGTCAAGTTTCAGTCGCGCTATTGCTGGCGGCTTTTAGCATGCAGGCGATGGCTGAAGAAGAGATCATCCCTGAATACACTTTTATGGATGCGATTAAAACTGGCAAGAATATGACCAGCTTTAGACTGCGTTATGAATATGTGGACCAGGATGGTTTACAACCAGGCACATATCCTAACAACGCGGCAAACCCCACAGCCAATAAAGAGCTGAAAGCTGCTAATGCGTTAACCCTGCGCAGCCTGATCGGCTGGCAAACTGCGCCCTACCATAACTTTAGCTTTGCTGCCCAGTTGATCAATGTGTCCAAACTGGCTGATAACTTTAACGATAGCACCAACAACACCTTGATTAACAGCGTTTCTAACCAATCAAACAATATCGAATATGCCAAGGTTGTCGACCCTGACTACACGGGTGTCAACCAATTGTTTGTCGAGTGGACCGGCATTAAAAACACCCGCGTGCGTGCTGGTCGTCAGCAGGTAAACCTCGACAACGTACGTTTTATTGGTGATATCGCTTTCCGCCAGGTGATGCAGGTATTTGATGGCGTATCCATTTTCAACAAAACCATTCCTGACACAGAAATTTTCCTGGCGCACTTTGAGGGTGTAGAACAAATCACCACCAAATACCGCTCTGATGGCGCATTGGATATCGTCAACGCCCGTTACCGCATTTCACCCACTGAATTTTTGGTGGGCTATGCCTACCTGGATGGTTTTCAGGATTTAGGCATGGGGCGTGCCTGGTTTGGTAATGGCACTACGGCTGCGGCCAATGCAGCAGGCAAAGGAGGCGCTGCCAACCAGAATGCAGACCAGGGCAACAAAATTATCGGTGTTCGCCTGGATGGTACACACCCGTTCACCCCGAATTATCGAGCACACTACACCGCAGAATACGCCAAGCAAACAGATTACAGTGGCGGTGACTCACGCATTGATGCCCACTACTACAAACTGGGCGGCGGCTTTGGTATCGATAACTTCAATATGCGCCTTGATCAGGAATTGCTGTCCAGCAATAACGGCAAGTATGCCTTCCAGACCCCGCTGGGTACTAACCACCTCTTTCAGGGCTGGGTAGACAAATTCTTGGCAACGCCGCTTGAAGGCATTAAAGATACCTTTGTTACGGCAACTTACCGCTATGGCGACTTTGTATTTTTTGCTGACTACCACCTGATTGACTCAGACAAGGATTTTTATACTACTGGTGGCGGAAGCAGCCGCAATGGCAGCCGTTATGGTACTGAATGGAACGCGGCCGTGACCTGGAATGTGGACAAAAACTGGATGACCAAACTGGAATACGGCAAGTTTAGTGAGGACGACCACTATGCTTTATTGCCCAACTTGGCCAGCAACAACGCTGCGGCCATCCGTGGCCGTGTCCGCGACACCGAAAAATTATGGCTGACTGCCATGTATACGTTTTAACTCGATAAGGAATTGCCTATGACTTCAGCCGCAAAAGTTTATTTAGTCGGCGCCGGACCCGGCGACCCAGACCTCATTACGCTCAAAGCCGTCAAGGCTTTGCAGCAAGCTGAGGTGGTGCTGGTCGATGACCTGGTCAATCCGGCCCTGCTCGCGCATTGCCCGCAGGCACGCATCGTGCCAGTAGGCAAACGCGGCGGCTGCAAGTCTACTCCGCAGCACTTTATCAACCGCATGCTGGTTGCCCTGGCCGAGCAAGGACAAGTGGTCGTTCGCCTGAAAGGCGGCGACCCGTTTGTGTTTGGGCGTGGCGGCGAAGAAATGCTGGCATTACGCGCAGCGAATATTCCTTACGAAATTATCCCGGGCATGACCAGTGGCCTGGGCGCTTGTGCCAGCATGGAAGTACCGGTGACGCACCGTGGTTTCAACCACGGCGTGACCCTGATCACCGGCCATACCCAGGACGGCGAACCGCTGCCCTGGCAAGCGCTGGTAGAAACCAATACCACACTGGTGATTTATATGGGCATGCAGCACTTGCCTGAAATCACCCGTGGCTTAATCAATGCAGGCATGTCCGCCGACATGCCTTGCATGGTGGTAGAAAACGGCACCCGTCATCACCAACGGGCTGTGACTTCGTCATTACAGGCCATTCCCTACCTGGCCCACACCGAAGGCCTGAAAAGCCCGGCGATTATTGTCGTCGGCGAAGTAGTGAAATTAGCAAGAAACAGCCAGCAAGAACAAGACTGGCAAGAAAACGTGCAAACCTGGCTTAGCGTAGCCAATGCAGCATAACTATAAAAGGAGCGATGTTGATGATAAAACAGAAACTGGTGGTCGTTGGTAACGGCATGGCCGGCATGCGGGCAGTGGAAGAGCTGCTCAAAATTGCGCCAGACATGTATGACATTACGGTGTTTGGCGATGAGCCCTACCCTAACTATAACCGCATCATGCTGTCGCCGGTGCTGGCCAATGAGCAGACCATTGATGACATTATCCTGAATACACGCGAGTGGTATGCGGAAAATGATATTGCTTTGCACACCAGCGCCCGTATCAACAAGATTGACCGTAAAGCGCGTACCGTCACTGCCGACAATGGCACCACGGTGGCCTATGACCGTTTATTGCTGGCGACGGGTTCCAAACCATTCATTTTGCCGATTCCTGGCGCGGATCTCGACGGTGTGCTGGGCTACCGCGATATCAAAGACACCAATGATATGATTGCCGCGGCCAAGACGCACAAGCATGCCGTGGTGATCGGTGGTGGCTTGCTGGGCCTGGAAGCGGCAAACGGCCTGAAAGTACAAGGCATGGACGTCACCGTGGTACATAAAAACGAGTGGTTGCTCGAACGTCAGCTGGACAAAGTTTCCGGCAAGATGCTGCAAAAATCGCTAGAAGCGCGCGGCCTCAACTTTTTACTGCAAAAAAACACTGAGCAACTGATAGGAAAAGATGGCCGCGTCGTTGCAGTGCGCTTTACAGATAGCCAGGAAATCCCGGCTGATTTGGTGGTGATGGCGGTAGGTATCCGCCCCAACTATGCCCTGGCGGAGTCGGCAGGTATCCATTGCAACCGCGGCATTGTCGTCAATGACACCATGCAAACCTATGACCCACGCGTTTATGCCGTGGGTGAATGTGTGAGCCACCGTGGCATTGCCTACGGCCTGGTGGCGCCTTTATTTGAAATGGCCAAAGTGTGCGCCACACATTTGGCCAACTTCGGCATCGGTCTATACAAAGGCTCGGTCACTTCGACAAAACTGAAAGTGACCGGCATTGATTTGTTTTCGGCCGGTGATTTCATGGGCAGTGACGATGCCGAAGAAATTTTGCTGCACGACGCGGTCGGCGGGGTTTACAAAAAACTCGTGATCAAAGATGACACAATCATCGGTGCCGTGCTGTATGGCGATACGACGGATGGGGCCTGGTATTTCCAGCTGCTGCGCGACAGGAAGCCGATACACGAAATTCGTGATCACCTCATGTTCGGGCAGGACAGTCTGGGCAATACCGGCCACCAGGGTCAGGACAAAGTCTCCACCATGACCAACGAAATGGAAGTGTGTGGTTGCAACGGTGTCTGTAAAGGTACTATCGTCAAGGCGATCCAGGAAAAAGGCCTGTTCACCATAGACGACGTGAAGAAACAAACCAAAGCCGGTTCCAGCTGCGGCAGTTGTACCGGTCTGGTCGAACAGATTCTGGCTTCTACGCTGGGCGGTGGTTATGCACCGCCTTCTACAAGCAAAGCGGTATGCGGATGTACTGACTTTAACCACGAAGAAGTGCGTGATGAAATCCGCAAACATAAATACCTGAGCATCCCGAGCGCCATGAAAGGCATGGGCTGGAAAACGCCTAACGGTTGTGCGACTTGCCGTCCGGCAATGAACTACTACCTGATTTCCACCTGGCCACATGAAGCCAAGGATGATCCGCAATCACGCTTTATTAACGAGCGCGTACACGCCAATATCCAGAAAGACGGTACTTACTCGGTTATTCCGCGCATGTATGGCGGCGTGACGTCATCAGACCAGTTACGCAAAATTGCTGATGTCGCTGACAAGTACAAGGTGCCGATGGTGAAAGTCACTGGCGGCCAGCGGATTGACTTGCTCGGCGTGAAAAAAGAAGACCTGACCAATATGTGGGCCGATCTGGATATGCCATCCGGCTACGCTTACGGCAAATCTATCCGTACGGTGAAAACCTGTGTTGGCTCTGAGTTCTGCCGATTTGGTACACAGAACTCCACGCAACTCGGCATCGATATCGAGAAAGCCTTCGACCATATGTGGGCACCGCATAAGGTGAAATTCGCCGTGTCTGGTTGTCCGCGTAACTGCGCCGAATCAGGCATCAAAGATGTCGGCGTCATTGGCGTCGACTCCGGCTGGGAAATTTATGTCGGTGGTAACGGCGGCATTAAAACCGAAGTGGCGCATTTCTTGTGCAAGGTCAAAACTGCCGAAGAGGTCATTGAGTACTCGGGGGCATTTATCCAGATCTACCGCGAAGAAGCGCGTTATCTGGATCGTACCGTGCACTGGATTGAGCGCGTCGGCCTCGACTATGTGAAAAAACGCATTCTGGAAGATGCCGAAGGCCGTACTGCTGCCTACGAGCGCTTGCTGTATGCATTACAAGGGTCTGTTGACCCGTGGGCAGAGCGCGTCAACAAGCGTGATGAACACAAAGAATTCGATACGATTACTGTTTAATTAATATGTGGCGTGCGACAATCGTTAACACACGCCCGGGAGAAACAACATGCAAAAAAGCTTTTGGGAAGTCGGCCATAAACCGACATTATTTTCAGCCTTCTTTTATTTTGACCTGAGCTTTATGGTGTGGGTCATGCTGGGGCCATTGGCGGTGCAAATCGCTGCTGACCTGCAGTTAAACCCGGCACAAAAAGGCCTGATGGTGGCGACACCAGTACTCACCGGCGCTATCCTGCGCATCGTCATGGGCGTATTAGTTGATCAGCTCAAGCCGAAAAAAGCCGGCCTGATTGGCCAGGTGATTGTGATTGCCGCGCTGCTCACCGCCTGGTTGCATGGCATCCACACTTATCAGCAAGCCTTGCTGCTGGGCATGTTCCTCGGCTTTGCCGGGGCCGCCTTTGCCGTGGCCTTGCCATTGGCTTCACGCTGGTATCCGCCAGAGCATCAGGGCACGGCTCTGGGCATTGCTGGTGCCGGTAACTCAGGCACGGCCTTGGCCGCCCTGTTTGCACCAGGCCTCGCCGTGGCATTTGGCTGGAGCAACGTGTTTGGCCTGGCACTGATTCCGTTACTGCTCGCGCTGGTCGTGTATTCCGTGTTTGCTAAAGATGCGCCAGATGCGCCTGCGGCCAAGTCACTGTCACAATACCTGGCGGTGTTAAAAGACAAAGATGCCTGGTGGTTTATGTTTTTCTACAGCGTGACCTTTGGTGGTTTTGTTGGCATGGCTTCTTCACTGACCATTTACTTCCACGACCAGTATGGCCTGGACCCTGTGCATGCCGGTTACTTTACTGCGGCTTGTGTGTTTGCCGGTTCGCTGGTACGTCCATTCGGCGGTTTGCTGGCTGACCGTATCGGTGGCATCCGTTCCTTGAGCACCATGTATGTGTTGGCTGCCATTTTCCTGTTCATTTTAAGCTTTGGCATGCAAACACAAGCCGCTGGCCTGGCGGTAGTGGTGTTAGCCATGGCATCCCTGGGCATGGGCAACGGCGCCGTGTTTCAACTGGTGCCACAACGTTTCCGCAAGGAAATCGGCGTGATGACTGGCCTGGTTGGCATGGCTGGCGGGGTGGGTGGTTTTTACCTGGCCTCCAGCCTGGGATATTCTAAACAAATCACAGGCAGCTACCAGATTGGCCTGACCATTTTTGCAGGCCTGGCGATTGTGGCACTGGTTGGACTCTCTAGCGTGAAAAACCGCTGGCGTACCACCTGGGGTGCCGCCACCGTCACCAGTGCAAAAATTTAAACCTATTTGCGCAACCATCCACGGATACCAAGATGAAATTGAACTTCAGTGTAGGCGAAAGCAGTGTCACCGGGCCCAGACCTCGTAATGAGGACTATATTGGCCTGGTCACCCCTGCCGACGCCCAACTGGGGATCAAGGGCGCCTTGCTGGCCGTGGCGGATGGCATTAGTGGTGGCGCCGGTGGCGCTGAAGCGGCTGAAATGACGGTGCGCACACTGTCGGCTGACTACTATGCCACGCCTGACACCTGGACCATACAGCATGCACTGGACAAGGTGATTCAGGCCGCCAATCGCTGGGTGCTGTCACAGGCGCGCAAGCATAGCCAGATGGCAGGCATGGCAACGACCTTATCGTTACTTGTATTGCGCGGGCAACGCTATGTGCTGGCGCATGTCGGTGATACACGTATCTACCGCTTGCGAGAGCAATCGCTGCAATGCCTGACCACTGACCATGTCTGGGACAGACCAGACATGCGCCACGTGCTCAAGCGTGCAGTGGGGCTGGATGATCAGCTCAGCGTCGATTACGCCGAAGGCTTGCTGCAAACTGGCGATGTCTATGCCATTGTCAGTGATGGCGTCTGGGCCGCCCTCGGCGATGCCGATATACATAAAGTGTTGATGCTATATCACACACCACAACTGATGGCAGAACACCTGACCAGCCAGGCGCTGGAACAAAGTGGGCAAGACAATGCTTCTGCCGTGGTGGTGCGCATTGACCAGGTCGGCCAGGATCACCTGACCGATATGCTGGCCGATGCCCTGAGCCTGCCCGTGCCGCGCAAGCTGGCGATTGGCGACCAGCTGGATGGCTTTACCATCACGCAAATCATCCATGATTCACGCGTCAGCCTGCTGTATCAGGTCAAAAATGCGGCAGGCCAACTGTTTGTGCTAAAAACACTGCAACCAGCCAGGGCAGACGATAAAACCAGCTGTGAAGCCCTGCTCAACGAAGAATGGCTGGCCAAACGCGTGGTATCACAATGCGTGCCACAAATACTGCCGCTGACACGCGAACAACGCAGTGCGCTGTATTACGTCATGACCTGGCACGAAGGCGCGACGCTGCAGCAACGCCTTGAGGCCGGGCATCATTTCACCATGAATGGCGTTGCCAATATCGGCCAGGATTTATTGCGCGGCCTGAGCATGCTGCACCGTTTGAATATCGTGCACCGCGATATCAAACCAGCCAATATTCATATTGGTAGTGACAAGCGCCTGCGCATCCTCGATCTGGGGGTGGCACTGAGCAGCACGTTACCAATGCCCGAGCAAATGGAGAATCCCGGCACACCAAGTTTTATGTCGCCTGAACTGTTTGATGGCAAAGTCGCTGACCGCCAGGCAGATATTTATGCCGCTGGTGTCACGCTGTATCACTTGCTGACCCGCAAATATCCTTATGGCGAGATCGAGCCATTCCAGTCACCACGTTTTGGCGAGCCTATCCGCCCTAGCCGCTACCGCCCGGAGATCCCGGCCTGGCTGGAAAACATTATTCTCAAGGCTATTGCCAGAAAACCGGCTGACCGTTTTGAGACGGCGGAAGAAATGCTACTGGCACTGGAACATGGCGAACTGAAACCGATTGTCATCCCGCGCACGCCGCTGATCGCCCGTGCACGCCTGGTCAAATGGCAATGGCTGGCCGTGATTTCACTGTGTATTAACCTGTTATTGATTTATTTGTTACTGGTCTCTTAAGCCTTTGCGCTGTGAAAACCAGACTCCAATTGGAAAAGAGGAAATAATGAGTTGGACAAAAATTTGCCCGGTTAACGACATTCCTGCCCTGGGTGCACGCGTTGTGCGCCATGGCGAAGTGGATATTGGTGTGTTCCGCACTGAAGATGACCGTGTGTTTGCACTGAATAACAGCTGCCCACACAAGGGCGGCCCATTGTCGCAAGGCATCGTCTATGGTAACAAAGTCGCCTGCCCATTACATAGCTGGAAAATCAGCCTGGTCGATGGCAAGGCAGAAGAACCTGATGTCGGCCACACCGCCTGCTATGCAGTGAAAGTAGAAGACGGCGACGTCTATCTGCAATTAAGTAAGTAGTTTTTAGTAGCACAGGCAATTTATGACGCAACAGCAACAACTCCAGAACACACACAGCACGTTGACCGCGGAGCCAGTACAGTTTTATCCGCAGCGGCGTGAAACACGCAGCACTTGCTGCTATTGCGGGGTGGGCTGTGGCGTCATTATTACCACGGAAGGCAAACAGATTGTCGACGTCAAAGGCGACCCCGAGCATCCGGCCAACTTTGGCCGCTTGTGTACCAAAGGCTCGACGCTACACCTGACGACCAAGCTGGATGCACGTGCCTTGTATCCGGAAATGCGTTTGTCTCGCGATGACGCCAGAGAAAAAGTAAGCTGGGATAGCGCACTCGATCACGTTGTCGACCGCTTTGCCGACATCATTCACACCCACGGCCCGGATGCGGTGGCGTTTTATATCTCCGGCCAGTTACTCACCGAAGATTATTATGTGTTCAACAAGCTGGCCAAAGGCCTGATAGGTACCAACAACGTCGATACCAACTCGCGCTTGTGTATGAGTTCAGCCGTCGCCGGTTATAAAGTCACGCTGGGCGCCGATGCGCCTCCGGCCTGTTATGAAGATATTGACCATACACAATGCCTGTTTATCGCCGGGTCCAATACGGCGTTTGCGCACCCGATTGTGTTCCGCCGCATTGAAGATGCCAAGGCGAATAACCCGGACATGAAAATTGTCGTGGTGGACCCACGCCGCACCGACACTGCACAACTGGCAGACTTGCATCTGGCGATTTTGCCCGGCACCGACGTTGCATTATTCAACGGCCTGCTGCATGTCATGCTGTGGGAAGGCTTGCTGGATATGCAATATATCCGCGAGCATACCGAAGGTTTTGAAGCGCTGAAGGAAACCGTACGAGAATACACGCCGAAAATGGTGGCGGATATTTGCGGCATCAGCGAAAAAGATATTATCCAGGCCGCCAAATGGTTTGGCGCTGGCCCTACCCTGTCCATGTACTGCATGGGGCTCAACCAGTCCATCCACGGCACAGAAAAAAATGCCGCCCTGATTAACCTGCACCTGGCTACTGGCCAGATCGGCAAACCAGGTGCTGGCCCGTTCTCACTTACCGGCCAGCCCAATGCCATGGGTGGCCGCGAAGTGGGCGGCATGGCTAATTTATTGTCTGGTCACCGTGACCTGGGCAATGCCGAGCATCGTGCAGAAGTCGCCCGATTATGGGGCGTGCCTGAGGTACCAGCGACCCCGGGCAAAACTGCCGTAGAGATGTTCGACGCGGTCAAAAGTGGTGAAATCAAAGCGATCTGGATTGCCTGCACCAACCCGGCCCACTCCATGCCGGATTTGAATAATGTGCTGGCTGCACTGCAAAACGCCGAGCTGGTGGTATTGCAAGATGCATTTAACAACACCGACAGCAACCAGTACGCCGATGTGTTTTTACCTGCCACCACCTGGGGTGAAAAGGAAGGCACCGTGACCAACTCCGAGCGCCGCATTACGCGTGTGCGTCCTGCTGCACCCAAACCAGGCGAAGCACGGCATGACTGGGAAGCCGTGGTCGACTTTGCCCAGCGACTGGAGCTAAAACTAGGCAAAAGCCAGGCGCTGTTTAACTACCTGGATACTGAAACCATTTTTAACGAGCACCGTGAAAGCACACGTGGCCGTGACCTCGACATTACCGGCCTGAGCTACCACATCCTGGAAACGCAAGGTCCGCAACAATGGCCGTTTAAATCTGGCGCCACCCAGGGCGAAGCGCGTTTATATACCGACGGCGTATTCCAGAAACCTGACGGTAAGGCGCACTTTATGAGTGCCGTCTACAAAGGCACCGCAGATAAGCCGGATGCGCGCCATCCTTTCCATCTGCTGACTGGCCGCCTGCGTGACCAGTGGCATGGCATGAGCCGCACCGGCATCGTGCCGCAACTGTTTAACCATGAAGAGCAGCCTGTGATCTGGATGCATGCAGACGATATGCAGCGCCGCGCATTCAAGCATGGCGATATCGTTAAAGTCAGCAACAAGCGTGACAGCCTGGTGGTACGTGTGCAGGCTTCTGACGAAGTGCAACCGGCGCAGATTTTTATGCCCATGCACTGGAGCAGCCAGTTTATGCACGGTCTGGGCGTCAATGCATTGATGCCACCCGCTGTTGATAAATTTTCCAAGCAGCCAGAGCTCAAGCACACTGCAGTCAAAATTGAGAAGCTGGACCTGCCCTGGCAAATGGTGGTGATGCGCAATTGCGACGATGCGCAACTCATTAGCAAAGTACGCAAGCTACTGAAGTCGTTTGACTACGCCAGTTGCGGCCTATATGGCCGCGATGCCGGTATGGTAATGTTGCGCGCCTCACACCATGCAGCGCCAGACGCGGCACTGATTGCCGAACTGGATGCCCTGCTGGATATGGCAGAAGATGCGCCCATGCTGACTTATAACGATGCCAAACGTGGCATTAGCAAGCATATATTGGTGCAGCATAACCAGGTCACTGGCGTGCGACTGATTGGCGAAACACTGGCCGCGGACTGGCTGCGCGAAGTCATGAGCCAGGGTACCCTGACAGACGAACTGCGACGCTGGGCCCTGGCGCCACTCAGTGCACCGCCTGCGGGCCAGCATAGCCGCGGCAAGATCATCTGCAACTGCCTGGATGTATCGGAAAACGAAATCATGGAAACGCTGGAAATGGGTGCAGATCTGCCGACCTTGCAGAATAAACTCAAATGCGGGACCAGTTGTGGTTCATGCGTGCCGGAGCTTAAACGCCTGGTTAAATTGCATGGAAAAGTACACGCCTGATAAGGAAACCATGTCATCACACAGTCGAAATTGATCTAGATCGCCCCTTGAGATCGATTCTGGTGCAATCCCCCTGATATGCATCATTATCGTGCATCATACTTATTCCACCCCACTGCCCTGATCTCTACCGAATGCATAAAACGCACATCAGGGAAGATATAAACCGCTATATAACAGTCACTTAAAGAAATTCAATCGCTTGCAGTGACACCTTCCCCGCCTCCTGGCATGCCAATTGCTTATTTGGCAATAAATCTCGTTTATTAACGATGAGTATTTGCAATAAGGGCATTTTCGCAGTCAGGAAATCCCTTTATGGACAACGGCGTCCATAGCTTATTTAAATGCTGCCAAAGGTGGTCGCTAGATAAGCTGTGGGCGCCTTTTTTCGTTTTTAAGTTTAGTAAATCGCAACGCATGCCTATGGAAAAACAACTGCCATCGTCATGCTTGCATCTGATGGGGAACACACGATGAATCAACTTACCCGCGTAGTAGTTGTCGGCAACGGCATGGTGGGACATTATTTTATGCAGGAACTGGTGAAACGCCACCCGGACCTGGCAGCCGCCAACCTGCAAGTCACCGTATTAGGCGAAGAACCACGCCCGGCTTATGATCGTGTGCACCTGTCCAGTTTTTTCTCAGGCAGCACCGCTGAAGATTTATCATTAGTCGAACCTGGCTTTTATGACCGCCCAGGCCTGGAACTGCGCCTGAACGCGCGCGTCAGCCAGATTGACCGCCACCAGCATACCATCACGCTAAGCGATAACACCGTCCTGTCATATGACAAGCTGGTATTGGCGACTGGCTCTTTCCCGTTCGTGCCGTCTGTCGCTGGTCGTGATCGCGAAAACTGCTTTGTTTACCGCACCATTGAAGACCTGGAGGCCATGACGGCCGCAGGTAAATCCGCCAAGAGTGGCGTGGTGGTCGGCGGCGGCCTGCTCGGTCTGGAATGCGCCAAAGCCTTGCGCGATATGGGCCTGGACACCCACGTGGTGGAATTCGCGCCGCGCCTGATGGCCGTGCAAGTGGATGAGGCTGGCGGCAAAGTGCTGCGCAGCAAGATTGAGGAGCTGGGTGTGCACGTACATACCAGCCGTAATACCACAGCCATTGTGGATGGCGCGACAGCGCGTCACCGCATGGTGTTCTTTGATGAAACCTGGCTGGAAACCGACATGATCGTCTTCTCCGCCGGTATCCGTCCGCGCGACGAACTGGCACGCGACTCCGGGCTGGCCATAGGCGCACGTGGCGGTATCGCTATCGACGATTTCTCCCGCTCCAGCGACCACGATATTTACGCCATCGGCGAATGTGCCAGCTGGAACGATGAAATGTATGGCCTGGTCGCACCCGGCTACGACATGGCCCGCACAGCTTGCGCGCATTTGTCAGGTGAAACGACGTCCACTTTCCAGGGCGCGGATATGAGCACCAAACTCAAGCTGATGGGTGTCGATGTGGCCAGCGTCGGTGATGCGCATGGCAAGACGCATGGTTGCCGCAGCTACCAGTACACCGATGAAGTGCGCAATATCTACAAAAAAATCGTCGTCAGCGAAGATGGCAAGAAACTGCTGGGCGCGGTGCTGATTGGTAATGCCGATGAATACGGCACGCTGCAACAGATGACGGTCAATGCCATGGCCTTGCCGGAAAACCCGGAATTCCTGATTTTGCCTGCCAGTGATGGCAAAGAAAAACCTGGCCTGGGCGTAGATGCCCTGCCAGACAGCGCGGTGCTGTGCTCTTGCAACAACGTCAGCAAAGGTGCTATTGGTGAAGCAGTGGCCGCGGGTGCTTGCAGCATAGGCGAAATCAAGTCTTGCACCAAAGCGGGGACTGCCTGCGGTGGTTGCGTGCCTTTGGTGACGCAAGTGATGAAAGCGCAGATGGTCAAGCTGGGCATGACGGTCAACAATCACCTGTGCGAACACTTCCCGTACTCACGCCAGGAGCTGTACCACCTGGTGCGCGTGGAGCAAATCAAGACCTTCGGCGAATTGTTGCACAAGCATGGTAAAGGCATGGGTTGCGATATATGCAAACCAACCGCTGCCAGCATCCTCGCCTCTTGCTGGAACGATTTTATCCTGAAGAAAGACCTGGCTTCGCTGCAAGACTCGAACGACTACTTCCTGGGCAATATCCAGAAAGATGGCAGCTACTCTGTCGTGCCACGTATGCCAGGCGGTGAAGTCACCCCTGATGGCCTGATCGCCATCGGCCAGATTGCCAAGAAATACAACTTATATACCAAGGTCACCGGTGGTGCCCGTGTCGATATGTTCGGTGCCCGCGTCGAACAATTACCGAATATCTGGGAAGAGTTGATTGCCGCCGGTTTCGAATCTGGGCATGCCTACGGCAAGTCACTGCGCACAGTGAAAAGTTGCGTTGGCTCGACCTGGTGCCGCTATGGCGTGGACGACAGTGTTGGCCTGGCCGTGCAACTGGAAAACCGCTACAAAGGTCTGCGCGCGCCGCACAAAATCAAGTTCGGCGTCTCGGGTTGTACGCGTGAATGCGCCGAAGCCCAAGGCAAAGATGTGGGTTTAATCGCCACCGAAAATGGCTGGAACCTGTATGTATGCGGTAACGGCGGCATGAAACCACGCCACGCTGAACTGATCGCCAGCGACCTCAGTAAAGAAGAAGCCATCCGCATGATAGACCGCTTCCTGATGTTCTACATCCGCACCGCTGATCGCCTGCAACGCACCAGCACCTGGCGCGACAACCTGGAAGGTGGCCTGGACTACCTCAGAGACGTGGTGATCAATGATTCCTTGGGCCTGGGCGCCGAACTGGAAGCGCAAATGCAACACGTGGTAGATAACTACCAGGACGAATGGAAAACCGCCGTCAATGACCCTGAAGTGCGCAAACGCTTCCGCAGTTTTGTGAACAGCGTGGCTGGCGACAACAATATTGTCTTCGTCAAGGAACGCGACCAGATGCGCCCTGCGACGGTAGAAGAAAAGAAACAAGCGAAGGTGATTCCTATCCTCGCGACCACAGAGTAATCAACGGAGTACCCCATGAGTCAATTACAACAAGCAGCGTCATTGGATGATGCAATCAATCAAATCCCAGACAATGCAGGCGCGTGGCACCCGGTGTGTGCACTGGAAGACATCTGGCCCAATATGGGCGTATGTGCCTTGGTAGAGGATCGCCAGATCGCGATTTTTCGCCTGCAGGATAACCTGCTGTACGCCATCGACAATCATGACCCGCACAGCGATGCCAACGTGCTGTCACGCGGCATCGTCGGCGACTTAGGCGGCGAGCGTGTCGTCGCCTCACCGATCTACAAACATCACTACCAGTTGCGTACTGGAGTCTGCGTAGAAGATGACAGTGTGCGCCTGAACACCTACGCGGTTGAAGTGCGAGATGGCGCAATCTGGGTGCAGGTCTAGGTTGCATCGGGATTAGGCACGATGGTCACGCAGGTAAAATCAGTCTGCCCCTACTGTGGTGTCGGGTGCGGCATTGTCATGGAGGTCGAAGATCAGGGCGTCACAAAGAATCAGCGCGTGATCAAGGTCTATGGCGACAAGCAGCATCCGACCAACTTTGGCCGCCTGTGCACCAAGGGCAATACCTGCATCCAGGCCATAGCTGAATCTGGTCGGCTGGACTATGCCTATGTACGTCCGGCACGCGGGCAAGAGTCTGTGCGTACCGGCATGGACGAAGCCATCAAGGAAACCGCACGCCGCCTGCGTGCTATTCTGGACGAACATGGCCCGGATGCGATTGCCTTGTATGTCTCCGGCCAGATGTCGATTGAGTCCCAATACCTCGCCAACAAACTGGTGAAGGGTTATCTCGGTAGCAACAACATTGAGTCTAACTCACGCCTGTGTATGGCCAGCGCAGGCAGTGGCTATAAATTATCGCTGGGTGCAGATGGCCCGCCAGGTTCCTACCAGGACTTTGACCAAACCGACCTGTTCTTCGTCATTGGCGCCAATATGGCCGATTGCCACCCGATTTTATTCCTGCGCATGATGGATAGAGTCAAAGCCGGTGCCAAATTGATCGTGGTTGATCCACGTCGCAATACCACCGCAGATAAAGCAAGTTTGTTTATGCAGATCAAGCCCGGCACTGATCTCGCTTTACTCAATGGTTTATTGCACTTGCTGGTCAAAAACGGCCATACCGATACCGCGTTTATTGCCGAGTTTACCGAAGGCTGGGAGGTCATGCCCGACTTTCTCAAAGCCTATTCGCCAGAAAAAGTGGCCGAAATCACAGGTATTAATGAACACGCCATCCGCCAGGCGGCTGAGTGGATAGGCGGCAGCAAAAACTGGATCAGTTGCTGGACCATGGGCCTCAATCAAAGCACCCATGGCACCTGGAACACCAATGCCATTTGTAACCTGCACCTGGCGACCGGCGCGATTTGCCGCCCAGGCAGCGGCCCGTTCTCACTGACCGGGCAACCGAATGCCATGGGTGGCCGTGAAATGGGCTATATGGGTCCGGGGCTACCAGGCCAGCGCTCAGTCTTAGTCGAGCAGGATAGACAATTCATCGAACAGCTGTGGAAAGTGCCGGAAGGTACACTGCATACACGCCTGGGTGGCGGCACCGTCGCCATGTTTGAGCAAATGATGGCCGGCGACATCAAAGCCTGCTGGGTGATTTGTACCAACCCGGTCGCCAGCATGGCCAACCGCAAAAACGTCATCGCCGGACTAGAAAAGGCCGAGCTGGTGATTGCCCAGGATGCGTTTCTCGATACTGAAACCAATCGCTATGCCGACATTTTGCTGCCGGGTGCCTTGTGGGCCGAGGCAGAAGGCGTGATGATTAACTCAGAACGCAATATGACGCTGATGCAGCATGCGGTGAACCCGCCGGGTGAAGCCATGGCAGACTGGCAGATCATTGCCAAAGTGGCTTGCGAAATGGGCTTTAGTGAAGGCTTCAGCTACCAGTCAGCCGCTGAAGTATTTGCGGAAATCACCCAGGCCTCTAACCTGAAAACCGGCTATGACATCCGCGGTGTCAGCCATGAAAAATTACGCCAGCAATCCCTGCAATGGCCATGCGCGCCAGACAGCACAGAAGATCGCCATCCGATTCGCTATCTTAATAATGGCATCAGCCAGAAACTGACTATCCGTGAAGATGGTAGCCAGCCGCGTATTGCCTTTGCAACTGCCAGTGGCAAAGGCGTGTTTTTTGCCCGTCCGCACATGGATCCGGCAGAGTTACCCGATCCGGACTATCCATTTGTGCTGAACACCGGTCGCCTGCAGCACCAATGGCACACCATGACCAAAACCGGCAAAATTCCTACCTTAAACAAACTCAACCCGGGCCCGTTTGTAGAACTGCATCCAGAAGATGCAGCCGCGCTGGGTATACAAGATAAAGACGCGGTCGAAATTCGCTCGCGGCGTGGCCGTGCTGTATTACCTGCCGTAGTGACGGATCGCGTGCGTGCTGGCAACTGCTTTGCGCCTTTTCACTGGAATGATGTATTCGGCGACGACCTGACCATTAATGCCGTCACCAGTGATGCGATAGACGCCATCTCACAACAACCCGAATTCAAATTCTGCGCCGTGGCGATGACACGCGTCGCCGCGGCGACGCCGCCTGCGGAAGAAGATGCACTCATCACCATCACCGACGCAGGTGACTCGGTCAAGAATCACAAGGAACTCCCTATGAAAGATATCGATGCTTTAGCCAGGTTGCTGGGGCTTGATAAGCAAGCGGACATTATTCTGGATGCGCACGAACAACTCTACTTGCAAGGCTTTATCACCGGCTTGCGTACCGAAGAGTCGCGCCAGCTGGGTGGCGTGCCCACGCTGCCAGAAGGCGCCCCGCTGGCGCCGGCCAAACATGTGCTGATCAACGGCATCCTGGCGGGGCTGTTTGCACGTAGCTGGCTGCCTGACAACAGCAACCTGCCTACAGGCCTGCCGGATTTTTCGACCACACCAGCCGCCCCAGCGGTGATGATTCTGTGGGCCTCACAAACCGGCAATGCTGAAGGCTTTGCCGAAAAATGTGCTGAGCGTATCAACGCCAGCGGGCTGCAAGCCACAGTAAAACAACTGGACAGCATAACTGTGGCAGACCTGGCCACGAACAGCCAGGTGCTCCTGCTCACCAGTACATTTGGCGATGGTGACCCGCCTGATAACGGCAGCCATTTCTGGAACGCCCTTCAGGCGGATACCGCACCCACGCTGGAAAAAACCCGTTTTTCCGTGCTGGCGTTCGGTGATTCCAATTATGACCAGTTTTGTGGCTTTGGCCGCAAGCTTGATGCACGCCTGGAAGCCTTGGGCGCGCAGTGCCTGACGCCACGTGTAGATTGTGAGCCGGACTTTGAGCAAGCCGCCAACGAATGGCTGGGCAAAGTGGTTTCCGCTTTGGCTAATCATGCCGCCAGCATGACTCAACCCGCCATGGCACTGGCAGGCGATACCGATGAAGCACTTGCAGAAACGGCGGTGGCAACGTCCTCAGGCTATACGCGCCAGCAACCGTTGCAAGCCCCATTGATCATCAACCAGCGACTGAATGCCGAAGGTGCAGAGAAAGAGATCCGCCAATTTGGTTTTGACCTCAGCAATAGCGGATTCAGCTACGAAGCGGGGGATGCACTCGGCGTCTGGCCGACCAACTGCCCGGAACTGGTGGGCGATATGCTGAGTGTGCTCAAACTGTCACCCTCTACCATGGTGACCGTGAAAGATCACGGCGAAATAGCGTTAGTCGATGCCCTCTCACACCACTATGAGATTGCCCGCATCACCCCTGACATGCTCAAGTTTGTGCAAGAGCGCAGTCACAGTGCCGCACTGGCAGCACTAATGGCCGATGACAAAGCACTTAAAGACTGGCTGTGGGGTAAACAGATCATAGACTTGCTGCTGGCGTATCCGATCAAGGTCGAGGCGGGCGAATGGCTCAGCGTCTTAAAACGCCTGCAACCACGCCTTTACTCTATTTCGTCCAGTCCAAAAACCTACCCCAACCAGGTACACCTGACGGTTTCTACCGTGCGTTACGGTAAAGATAAGACGCGTGGCGGGGTGTGTTCAACCTTTATGGCCGACCGCGCTGGCGAAATCAGCGTGCCTATTTTTCTGCAACGCTCGACCCACTTCCGCCCGCCAAAAAATCCGGATGCGCCGTTGATTATGGTCGGCCCAGGCACCGGCATTGCACCATTTATCGCCTTTTTACAGGAACGCCAGGCCACAGGCGCGCAAGGTAAAAACTGGCTGTTCTTTGGCGAACAACACGCTGCTACAGACTTTTATTACCACGAAGAACTGCAAGCCCTGCAACAAGCAGGCGTGTTACACCGACTGGATACGGCTTTCTCTCGCGACCAATCAGAGAAAATCTACGTGCAACACCGTATGCTGGAACAAGGCGAAATGTTATGGCAATGGCTGCAACAAGGTGCGCATTTCTGCGTCTGTGGCGATGCCAGCCGCATGGCAAAAGATGTCGATGCTGCCTTGAAAACGATTATCCAGACCCATGGCAAGATGAGTGCCGAAGCGGCTGCAGACTACGTATCAAAGATGGCGCAGGACAAGCGATATGTGCGGGATGTGTATTAAACGCCCCGCTTACAGGACTGCGCCAACGCAGTATTGCCATGTATAAAAGATTATCGGCCGACTAGTTTTTGCAAATGCTCAGGATAGCGCTCGCCTTTAAACTGCATGGCAGAGACCACTTCATTGATTCTTTGCAGTTCATCGCTACTCAACTCGACATCGACTGAACCAATATTCTCATTCAGTCGATGTGTTTTAGTAGTGCCCGGAATCGGTACTATCCAGGGCTTTTGTGCCAATAACCAGGCCAGGGCAATCTGCGCAGGGGTAACATTTTTCAATTCGGCCAGATAAGACAGCAACTCAACCACCAAAATATTAGCTTTACGATTTTCTTTTGAGAATCGCGGCACCACATTGCGGAAATCACCCTCGCTAAACTGGGTACGTTCATTAATTTTGCCGGTGAGAAATCCTTTCCCCAACGGACTAAAAGGCACAAAACCAATCCCAAGTTCCTCCAGGGTCGGCATAATCTCTTTTTCCGGTTCGCGCCAGAATAAGGAATACTCACTCTGCAAGGCAGCAACCGGCTGTACGGCATGCGCCCGACGTATGGTATTCACGCCCGCCTCAGACAGGCCAAAATGTTTCACTTTACCTTGCTGAATCAAGTCTTTCACCGCCCCTGCAACCTCCTCAATCGGCACTGTGTCATCCACCCGATGCTGATAAAACAAATCAATCGCATCAATCTTGAGACGTTTTAAAGAGGCTTCGGCCACTTTTCTGATAGTTTCCGGGCGGCTATCCAATCCCACTTGTTTGCCATCTTCAATTTTGAAACCAAATTTGGTGGCGATGACTACCTCATTTTTAAATGGCGCCAGCGCCTCGCCAAGCAGCTCTTCATTGTCAAAAGGACCATATACCTCGGCGGTATCAAAAAAGTTAACGCCTTTTCTGTAAGCCGCCCGGATCAACGCAATGCCGTCTTTCTTATCGACAGCGGCACCGTATCCAAAACTCAGGCCCATACAACCTAAACCTAGCGCGGAGACTTCCAGGCCACTATTTCCTAATGTACGTGTTTGCATGTTGTGCCTTTCTTATGCGTGTGATTAAAGTGCGCTTTTCAAAATGGTGGTCGCCACGTCTTTGGTGTAAATATCGGCGAGACCAAACCACTTGGCATTGGTGAGTACGATGTCTATAGTGGCTGGCAAGTGGGCCTCGGTAATGCCCAGTTGTGCTAAGCGTGTTGGCGTACCGATTTTGTTAAACCAGTTTTCCAGCGCAGCAATCCCTTGCTCGGCGGTTTTCAAACCAAAGATATTTTGCGCAAAGCGCTCAAACTGCAAAGGATTGCGGTCCTGGTACCACTTCATCCAGGCTGGTATCACCACAGACAGCCCCGCGCCATGCGGCACATTGAACAAGGCAGACAGTGCATGCTCAATCATGTGGTTGGGATAACTGTAACCAGCCGTCCCGGAATAAATCAAACCATTCAACGCCTGTGTCGATGCCCATGCAAACTCGGCCCTGGCTGCATAGTTATCCGGATTCACCAGCAGAATTTCCGTGTTTTCAATCACGGTATTGATGATGGCCTCGACCAACCGTGAGTGAAACCGAGGCTGGTCGACAGCCGTAAAATAGCCCTCAATTGCGTGCGCAATAATATCTGCAGCGGAGTACACCAGGTAATCGCGCGACACGGTTTTCATGAGTGCAGGATTTACGATAGACACTTTGGGGAATGTCAGTGGTGATTGAATCGCAAATTTTTCTTTGGTGTCTTCATTGGTGATAACGGCACCACTATTCATTTCACTGCCGGTGGCCGCCAGCGTCAAAATATCAAACACGGGCAACGCGCTATCAATGCTGGCTTTACCGATAAACAAATCCCAAACGTCGCCTGTATAAGGCACGCCCGCGGCAATCGCTTTGGCACTATCCAGCACCGAACCGCCACCCACACTTAAAATGGCATCGACCTGATGCAGGCGCGCCAGGCTGATCGCTTCACGTACTTTAGAGATGACGGGGTTGCTGACAATGCCACCACACAGCACAAATTGAATGTTCTTCTCGGCCAGGCTTTTGGTCACCACATCAAACAAGCCATCACGTTTGATACGGTCACTGCCATAACAGAGTAATACTTTTTTGACCCTGGCTTCGGCCAGGTGCTGACCAATCAGGGACTCTTTACCGACACCAAACTCGACTTTGGTTGGATTGTAATAAGTAAAATGATCCACGCGCGTTCCTTTCATCTATCCATGTGATGAGTCGCACTTTACGCGCCGGATATGCATTAAACTAGCGCATTATTAGTTTAATTATTTACAACTAAATAATGTAAATAGCAGAAAGAGCAATCCCTCATGGCCCTGGATACCTTACGATCAATGACCACCTTTGTGCGGACTGTCGAACTAGGAAGTCTCAGTAAAGCGGCCGCTGCGCAGCAGATTACCCCGCAGGCAGCCAGTAAGGCCCTAGGCCAGCTGGAGGCACACCTTGGTGTCAGGCTGTTTCATCGCACCACACGTAGCATGTCACTCACCGAAGAAGGACAACGGCTATATGAATCGGCAAAACCCTCATTAATCGGGTTGGAACAAGCCCTGGAATCCACACGCCAAACCAGGGAAGGACTCGCAGGCCCGTTGCGTATCGTCGGACCGCGTACGGTTTTACTATCAGTACTTGGCCCGGTGTTAGATGAATACTCTCGCTTGTATCCCGAAGTACAACCCGACATACAGTTGGATGACCGCATCGGCAATTGGGTCGACGATCGTGTCGATGTCGGATTTCGCCTGGGCAACCCGCCGCAAGATGGCTTGGTCATGCGCAGGCTTTTTCCCATGCAACTCGCCATCTGTGCAGCGCCAAGCTACTTGCGAAAATACGGCATTCCGCATACGCTCAGCCAATTGGAAACACATCGTTGCAGCGCATTTCGCCGCCCCAGCGATGGTCGCGTGGTTCCCTGGCACGTGAAGGTCGGCGAAAATATTATTGAGCAACATGTACGCCCGGCCTTTTGCACCAATGATGAAGGCTTCGAACTCAGGGCCGTGTTGGCCGGTGAAGTGATTGGTCAACTGGCCGTACCCACGGCTGCAAGCTATATTCGCCAAGGGCGCCTGGTGCCCTTGTTACTGGAACATATCGTGGATAACCTGGGCTTGTATATTTATTACGGTAGCCGTACTGCGCAACCGGCCAGGGTGCGCTGCTTTATTGATCTGGTGATCGAAAGACTGGCAAACAGTCAAGAATTTGTATTGAGCGATGAAGCGCTACTAAAAGCGCATGCTCATATCCTTGAGCATTAATCTCTTGCAATTAAGCAAGTGCGCGCAGCACCGATTGCAGCACGCCAGGAAACTTCTGCTCAATCTCCTGTACCCTGAGCGCATTCATATGCTCAGTGCCTTCAATCAGTGTTTCCACCAGTCCGGCGGCGCGCAGAATCTTGAAATGATGCGACATGCTGGATTTGGGACGATTCAAGTCCAGTTCACCACAGGTCAGTTTACGGCCTGCATTGGCCAGTCGGCCGACAATCTCCAGGCGTGTCGGGTCTGACAGCGCATACATAATGTCTGTGAGCTCCACCTGATCCATATTGGGATGTTTAATTTGCCGCATATGTAAAATTTATCACAACGCTTGATATTATTCCATAGTTCGATTATATTCGAACTATGGAATTTAATAAAAGTGTTTAAGCTGCGATGAAAAAAGAACCATCTTCACAAGGCATCCCCCTCGCCTTATACGCCCTGATGGCCGGTGCCTTTGGCATCGGCACCACTGAGTTTGTCATCATGGGTTTGTTGCCAGAAGTCAGCCGCGACCTGCACGTCAGCATCCCGATGGCTGGCTTATTGATTAGCGGCTATGCGCTGGGCGTAGCAGTGGGCGCGCCTATCATGTCTATCCTGATGGCCAAGTTTTCACGCAAAAGCTCGTTGCTATGGCTCATGGCCATTTTCACGCTGGGTAATTTAATCTGCGCGGTAGCGCCTGACTACACCACCCTCATGATCGCGCGCGTGGTGACTTCGTTTGCACACGGTACTTTTTTTGGCATAGGCGCGGTGGTCGCCACCAGCCTGGTGCCTAAAGACAAACGCGCACTGGCGATTGCATTAATGTTTACCGGCCTGACGGTCGCCAATGTCATTGGCGTGCCTGCGGGGACCTGGTTAGGCCAGATGCTGGGCTGGCGATCCACCTTTTGGGCGGTGACCATGATAGGCCCGATTGCGCTGGCCGCGCTCTATTGGCTGGTACCCAGTGATCATCATGCGGAAAAAGTGAATGTTCGTGCTGAAATCAGTACCTTGTTGCAACCGCAAGTGATTGCCGGACTGCTGCTGACCATTATTGTAGATACGGGCCTGTTCGCGGTGCTCACCTACGTCGCGCCAATACTGACCGATGTCGCACATTTTTCACCCGCCGCCATTTCACCCGTATTTTTACTGTTTGGTGTGGGCATGGTTATCGGCAATATCATCGGCGCCAAACTCGCCGATATCCACCTGGATAAAACCCTGATAGGGGCATTGATGTTCATCATTGCCATCCTGGTCTCGTTCTCCTTCTTTGCCCATCAGCAAATAGCAGTCGTCGCGCTGGTCGGACTGCTTGGCATTGCCGGTTTTGCAGCGGTGCCTTCATTGCAGATCAAAATTCTGGAAAAGGCCAACGGCGCACCCACCCTGGCCTCGGCCATGAATATTGGCGCCTTCAATATCGGTAATGCCGCAGGCGCATGGGTGGGTGGATTGGTGATTACGCATGGCCTGGGGCTGACCGCCATTGGCTGGATTGCCGGTTGCATCGTATGCGTAGGGCTGGCATTGGCAATCATAGAAATGCAGCTCCTTTCAAATAACGCCAATTCAACACTGGCATCTGTCGACAATTAATCAATAGGAAAACTTAGTAAAAGGATCATCATGGCCGATTTATTTTCTAGCTATCAATTAAAAGACGTCACCCTCAGAAACCGCATTGCGATTCCACCGATGTGCCAATATATGGCAGAAGACGGCGTTGCCAATGACTGGCACAAAGCCCACTACGCCACACTGGCACGCGGTGGCAGCGGACTGGTAATTGTCGAAGCCACCGGCGTCGCGCCAGAAGGCCGCATCACCCCTGGCTGCCTGGGATTATGGAACGATACGCAAACAGCACAACTGCGTGAAATTGCCGCCTCTATCAAGGCAGCAGGCGCAGTCCCCGGCATCCAGATTGCCCATGCCGGGCGTAAAGCCAGTGCCAACAAACCGTGGGAAGGCGATGACCATATTGCAGAAACCGACCCACGGGCCTGGCAAACCATTGCGCCTTCTGCCATTGCTTTTGGGGGTGATTTACCACGTGTGCCCAACGCCATGTCGATTGATGACATCCAGCGCGTCAAGCAGGATTTTGTCGCTGCGGCAAAACGCGCGCTTGATGCAGGCTTCGAGTGGCTGGAAATCCACTTTGCCCACGGCTACCTGGGACAAAGTTTTACCTCTGCACACTCTAACCAGCGTACCGATATTTATGGCGGCAGCTTTGAAAACCGCTCACGTTTTACCATCGAAACGCTGGAGGCCATCCGCGCAGTGTGGCCGGAAAACCTGCCACTCACCGCCAGGTTCGGCGTCATTGAATATGATGGCAAAGATGAGGAAACACTGAGTGAATCGATTCAGCTAGTCAAAGCCTGGCGTGAACGCGGGCTCGATATGCTGAGCGTGAGTGTTGGTTTCACCATTCCTGAAACCAATATTCCCTGGGGCCCGGCGTTTTTAGGCCCGATTGCACAACGCGTGCGCAATGAAGCGGGCATCCCGGTTTCATCCGCCTGGGGCTTCGGCGCACCATCATTGGCAGATAACGCTATCCGCAAACAAGAATTGGACTTAGCCATGATAGGCCGCGCGCATCTGGAAAACCCGCACTGGCCCTATTTCGCCGCCAAGCAATTGGGTAAAGACGATGCCGCCTGGGTATTGCCTGCGCCTTATGCACATTGGCTAGCCAGATATAGAAGCCCGACACTAGACTAAGCTTGCCCGGCGGGAAGCGGCACTGACCGTGTCGCCGCCTGCCAGGCCTGGCTCTTGAGCAAACATTCACTTAACCGATGTATTACTTGAATAATGCATCGTCATTAGCCGCGCAAAAATTGTATTTAAGTCGCTACTATTGCGATACAGCACCCCCTCACATGCCTGAGAATAAGCTGCATTTTTCGCGCGACGCTTGACCGCCATATGTCATAACAACCCCTCCCGACCGCCGTTAATGAAAATCATTATCACAATTTAATGGCATCAACAATTACATTTACGCCAAACATAGTAAATGTTAGTTAAATACCAGGTGTTTTAATGGGTATCTATTGCTTTTAATTTTGCAAGTTAGATACTGTAATCATTGTATTTTCGTTAATAGTTACCTAGGTAATTATTTTCACGATAGCCCAAACGGGTACTTGGAAACCTAAAAACAATACGTAAAATACAGTCATGAAATACGCAATTAAACTTGTATTTCATGTGACAAAAAAATATCTTTTCGGGAGATGATGATGAGCGCAATCGTTAAATTTATGAAGGATGAAGATGGCGTTGTCGCCATCGAGTATGTCATTATTGCTGCGGCACTGGTCGGTGTATTGGCTGCCGTTTTTTCTGGGATGGGTACCACTCTGACCACCAAGCTACAGGCCATTGTGAACGGTATCACCACCTAGAAACAATGTAGCGTATCGGGTTCAGCCTATGATATCCATTAAAACCTCTTACCCCAACGGTGAGAGGTTTTTTTGTTTCTGAACATGACGACTTACGCAGCACTTGGATTATGGTTACTGGCCGGGGTATTGATCTACGCCTGTTACACCGACCTTAGATTTCGCAAAGTGTATAACACACTGATTGTATTTGGCCTGATAAGCAGCTTGGGATTGTGGCTATTAAATGCCAGCGGGCCAGGCGGTGTGCAATGGTTACAAGGCGTGGGCTTAGCGTTCATGTGTTTTATGCCACTTTATTTGCTGAAAGGCATGGCAGCAGGCGATGTCAAGCTGGCCATGGTGGTCGGTGGCATTTTAGGTTCGGCGGCATGGATGCCAGTTGCGGTGTGTATCTATCTAGTTGGTGGAGTATTGGCGATGGGAGTGGTGTTAATGCAAAAACGGGGCATGCAACTCATCAGAAATGTGAATGCAATTCTGTTTTTCAGGTTACACCATACGCATATCCAGCTAGGTATGGAGGATGGGACAGATGGCATCAACAGTGTAGGCAGAATGCCTTATGCACTGGCGATTGCGATAGGTACTTTGATGGGGGTGTACACACAACATATGTAATCTGGCATTCGTGACCATTTCATTTGCAAGTTTTTTTCGAAAAAGAGAATAAAAATGAATATGCGTGCAATGACGATGCTGTTGTTTGCCTTGTTAGCAGCGATTGGAGCGGTTGTAGCGGCTTCCAAATGGTTGCAAACACGTTCGATGCAAACTGAAAAAGTAGTGGTGATGGTCAGCCCACTCAATATGGGTGAAAAAATCAATGTGGGCATGCTGAAACGCATCGATTGGCCCAAAACCAGTTTACCCGAGGGCTTCTTTGGCGAGGTCGAGAAGCTTGATGGTCGGGTGGTCAAATATAGCCTGCAAAATGGCGAGCCCGTGCTGGAATCCAAACTGGCGCCGGTTGGCTCTAAAGGCGGCTTATCTGCCGTGATTGCCGAAGGCAAGCGCGCAATCACTGTCAAAGTCAACGAAGTGGTGGGCGTGGCTGGTTTCGCGCTACCAGGCAATTACGTTGACATGATCGTCAATACCAATCAGGCCGAACGCAACGGCGACGAAGACAATATTTCCAAGATCGTCCTCAAGCACATCCTCGTGCTGGCCGTGGGCGATGACGTCAATGCCAATGCCGACAAACCCAAAGTCGTCAATGCCGTCACCCTCGAAGTCACCCCGGAGCAGGCAGAAATGATTGACCTGGCACGCAGTGTCGGCAACCTCTCCCTGGTATTACGCAATCAGGCCGACCCCGGCGACGTCGCCACCCAGGGTATCACCAAAGAAGCCTTGTTATCTTTGGTCCCTAAAAATACAGGACCGATGATGCCAGTGATCAGCAAACCCAGGGCGAAAAAAATGATTGTTGCGGCAGCGGCGCCAATAGTAGTGACTAAGAAATGTACCAAGGTATTCACAGGGACGACTGAGTCACTTGAGTGTTTTTAACTCAAAAAGTAAGTGAACAATAACTCAAACAATATTGAAAACCTTAGGTTTTCAGAGGGGGTCGATCATGGATTTCTTCTCATTGAAGAGAACGCATATCGCATTTGATCACAAGTCAAAATATGCGTTGAAGTTGTCTCTCCTGGCCGCGGCGTTCATCACTGCCACGTTGCCTTCCCTGTTGATTTCTGCTGAAAAAACCAAAGCGGCAGTCATTGAAACCAATGATTACATTGGCAATGGCGATGCCAACTGTGACGGCGAGATTGCCCATCCCACCACCATGCACCTGCCGCTGGGCAAGTCTACCTTAATGAGCCTGCCGGAGCCGCTGGCGACGCGCAGTGTGGGTGATGCGAGTGTGCTGCAAACCAAGCTGGTGTCATTAAAAACCCTGTATCTGCTTGGGGTGAATATAGGTACGACCAATATGATCATCAAAGGCAAGAGTGGCAAATGTACCTTTGTCGATGTGGTCGTCAATATGGATGCAGAAGGATTGCTGCAAACATTATCAGAACTGCTGCCAGAGGAAAAAAACATCAAGGTCACTGCCGCCGCAGATTCGCTCATCGTCTGGGGCTCGGTGGAGGATGCGCTGACGGCCAACCGGGTGATTGATATTGCACAGACCTTTGTCAGAAGAAGAACCATGCCGGTATTTGCCAGTGGCGACAACGCACAGATGCAAATGCAGATGCAGATGCAACAACAGCAACAATCACAGCAGCAGCTGAATAATCCGCTACTACAAGAGTTTGTGAACCCACGTATTGTGAACATGCTCTCGGTCTCAGCCCAGCAACAGGTCATGCTGGAGGTGAAAGTGGCCGAGGTGTCTAAAACCCTGCTGGATAAACTGGGCGCCAGTATCGCCCTCAGTAAAACCTCTGGCAGTTGGACTTACACCCTGTTGGGTAATTTCCTGTCGACATCGGGCAGCGCCACTGGCGGCTCGATTGGCGGCTTTAAGTCAGCCAACAAAAATTTCACCCTGGATGCTGAAAAACGCGATGGCTTAATCAAAGTGCTGGCTGAGCCAACCATTATGGCCATTAGTGGCCAGGAAGGTAGTTTTCTGGCCGGTGGCCGCATTTTCATCCCGGTGGCGCAAAATGCCGGCGCGGGCAACACCATTACACTGGAAGAAAAAGAGTTTGGCGTGGGCGTGAAATTTACCCCTACCGTACTGGCGGGCGGACGCATCAATTTACGCGTGGCGCCAGAGGTCTCTGAGCTCAATCGTGAAGGCATAGGCGTGACTGCTACCGGGTTTAGCGGTACGGCCATTTTACCGGCCTTCACCACCAGAAAAGCCTCGACCACTGTGCAACTGTTTGACGGACAAAGCTTCGCTATTGGTGGCTTAATCAAAAACAATACGACGGCCAATATCAAGGCTTTCCCGATTCTGGGGGAGATTCCGATCATTGGCGCGTTATTCAGAAGCTCGGACTTTCAGAACGATAAAACCGAACTGGTATTTGTGGTCACACCGCACCTGGTGAAACCGGTGAACCCGGCAGACATTGACCTGCCTACCGGCCGCCATACAGATCCTAGCCGCAAAGAGTTTTTCCTGGGCGGCAAACTGGAAGGTAAACCGGACGGAGATGCGCCAGCCAAGACCAACGCTGACGAAAAACAACCTGCAAAAAAAACTGATGAACCAAGCGCAGACAATGCGACTGGATACGATCTTAAATAGGATGCCAAAATGAAACCGCTAAATCTATATGTGTTGTTGGGAGTGGCCGTCGGTGTGTCAGCATGTCAAAGCACCATGCCACGATATGAACGCGAGTTTGGCGAAAGCGTCCGCAATACCTTGCAGGCGCAGATCATACACCCGGCTGCCGCCAATAATCCGGATCCCGTCAATGGGCTGGATGGCCGTGCCGCGCGTGACTCGATTAATAGTTACCAGAAGTCGTTCTCCAAACCGGTGCCGCAACCCAGTGTATTTAATTTCGGGGTGGGTGGCACGGGGTCGAATAACGGCACAGGCAACCAGTAGGCGTACCCAGGCAGCGTATCCGCATCATTGCCTGCCTATGGAGATCGATATGTTAATGACCAGACATTGCAAACAAAGTAAGCAGTCAGGTTCGATTGCGCTCATGGTATTGCTGTTTTTACCATTGCTGCTGGTAATGGGTGGCCTGGGCGCGGATTTAGGCAAACTATATGTGACTAAATCTGAACTGCAAAATGCAGCAGATGCCTGTGCGCTGGCTGGCGCGGCACAGTTTGATGGCTTGAGCAATGAGCAAACCAGGGCCTCCGGTGCCGGGCTGACCGTGGCGCAGAATAACCGTGCCTATTTTCAGAAAAATGCGATTGCCACTGGCGAGGTAACCATTACCTTTCCGAGCACATCCAATGGCGTCAATGGCAAATACCTGCGCTGCAGCATTACGCGCAGCGGTATCAGCAACTGGATTACGCCACTATTGAACCGCATAGGCGGCAGTGTGAATGCCACTCAGGCACTGACTGCGGTAGCCACCGCCACTACCCTGCCCTCACAAACGGCCTGTGCGATTCCGATCGGCATTTGCCAGCCGGATGTGGCAGGTAAAAATCCCGGAGACTGGCTGGCGGGCGTGGCTTCGCCGAATAACGGTAATAAAGATACCACGCTGTCCGGCCATTTCCGCTGGGTAGACTTCACCAGTGGCGGTGGCGGTGCCAATGAACTGGCGGATACGCTAAGTGGCCAACAGTCTACCGACTGTTCGGTAAAAGCCTCCGCAGATCAATATATCGGCACGCCAGGGTACAAAGCCTCTTTGCGGGATGATTTCAATACCCGCTTTGGTATTAAAAAGAAAAATACAGCCTCTTCCGGATATTTTCCGGATACCAGCGGCAAGGGCTATTACAACCCGGCCCAAACCAATCGTTATGCAGCTGATTTTTCACCAAACGCTGTGCCGAACAATACGCCCTACAGTGATATTTCGGGAATATCAATCAGCAACGCGTTTGCCTATATGCCAAGCACAGACCTGAAAGCCTATGGCACTAACCGGCGCGTAGCCATCGCGCCCGTGGTGGATTGCACCACCATGAAGCTCAAGTCATTTGTCTGTATCTTTTTGCTACACCCGATGCCGACCACCAGTGGGGCCAATTTCAATATGTATCTTGAATACCTGGGCAATGCCAGCACTTCTGTCACGCCTTGCAGCAAATCTGGCGGCCTGGTGGGCGGGGGTTCAGTGCTGGGGCCAAAAGTGGCTGCCTTGGTGGAGTGATCATGAACAATCGCACAACACATTCCGGAATCGCAGCCATCGAGTTGGCAGTGGTGCTGCCTTTCCTGATTATTGTCATGCTGGCCGGTGTAGACCTGGCAAAAACCATGTTCCAGTATAACGAGCTGGTCAAAAATGTGCGTGACGCGGGCAAATACCTGGCCGGGCATACACGGCCGATGAATTGCGCCTCTACCACCGACCCCGAGGTCCTGGCTTACAAAACGGTCATCACCGAGAGCAAAAACCTGGCCGTCTGTGGTTCGCTCACCAGTTGTTCAAAAGCCTCGGTCTCAGGACTATCCACCAGCAAAGTGCAAGTGCAATACCTGATGGTCGGCAGCGTGACCATGGTCAAAGTGGGCATCAACAGCATGAGTCTTTCTTATATCACCAAGCTGTTTTCCGGCTCACTGGCGCTGGGCAATATCTCCAGCACGTTTTATCAACCACAACTGGATACAGTCAGTACGAGCTGTAATCAATTGACATGAACACACGCAAATCACAACAAGGGGTCTATGCCATCGAGTTTGTACTGGTCTCGGGATTTCTGTTTCTGCTGCTGTTTTCGATTGTCGAACTGGGTAAGGTGCTGCACTACTACGATGCGGCCTCGCAGGCCACGCGCGCGGCCGCCCGCCTGGGCACGGTCTGTGCCCAGAATAGCAATGCCATCAAAACACAAGTCACCAGCCGCCTGCCCTTTGTCAGCAGCAGCAATGTAGTCGTGACTTACTTACCTGGCGGCTGCACGGTGGCCGATTGCAAGACCATTACCGTGGCCCTGAGCCAGGCCGTTTACACCTCGGCAGTGTTTGGTTTTAACGTAACCATGCCCAGCTTTACCACCACGCTCCCCAGAGAAAGCCTGGATAGTCAATATAACGCTAAGTGTAGTTAGGTGTTGATATGAAAATACTAATAATAAGTGAAAACAACCAAGTCATTCAAAGCCTGTCTGCCTTCCAGACGCTTTACCAGCGGGGCTTTGAATGTGTTGCCTATCAAACCAATCTGGTGAGCGCCAACCAGAAAATCGCCACCGAGCGCCCCGACGTGCTGATGATTGATGTCAGCCAGTCAGATGTCGCCGAGTTTGATCTGATTGAGCGCTACAAAACACAATACAGCCAGATGACCTTCATGTTGTTATCTGAGGAGGTCACCTCAGAAATGCTACTCAAAGGGATTCGGGCCGGTTTTTCTGAAGTGCTGGCGCTGCCACTGTCTGAGCAAAGCCTGATTGCAGCACTGGAACGTTATATGGCCAGGTCACGCGCCACACGGGGCGTCTCAACCAAAGTCATTAGCGTGATCTCCTGCAAAGGCGGTGCCGGCGCGACTTTCGTAGCGACAAATCTGGCTTACGTCATAGCCGAATATACCAACAAGCGCGTCTTGCTGATTGATGCCAACCCTTATTTTGGTGACGCCTGCATGTATTTGTCAGATGAACAAGCCAGCGCCTCCCTGGCCGAACTTTGCCAGCAAATTCACCGGCTGGATTATGCCTTTCTTGATTCCTCACTGATTGAAATCACGCCACGCCTGAAAGTGCTGGCAGCATCGGACAATCCTGCGCATGCCTCAGATGTCAAACCTGAGCATCTGGAAAAGATCATTGAGGTAGCGGGTAATTATTACGATTTGATCATCCTGGATTTGGGCCGCCACATTGATGCATTGACGGTCAAGGCGATGGACCTGAGCCATCAGATACTGCCAGTGGTGCAGTTAGTGCTGCCCTATATCCGCGATGCCAATTATTTGTACCGGATTTTCAGTTCCCTGGGCTACGCCAAGGAAAAAATCTATTTCCTGGTCAATCGCTACGACAAGAATGACAAGTTAAAAATTTCAGATTTTGAGCAAGCGCTGGGCTTAAAAGTCAGTGATACCTTGCCCAACGAATATGCCCTGGTGAATCACTGCATTAATCAGGGCGAGGCCGTTTACAAACTGAATCCAAAATCAGACATGGCAAAAAAACTTAAACAACTGGCTGAAAAGTTCACCGGTGAAAAAGTAGCCTGTGCCGGATTTTTTTCTAACCTTTTTAAATAGCCGGAGGCTGCATCATGTCCCTTCGTGAAAAATTGCAATCTACCAATAGCAGCTTTAACACTCACCATCATTCGCTGGTTGAGGGCGGCCAGGATGCCAGCGGATATTCTGCGCTGAAAAGGCAGATACATACCCAGATTCTCGATCGCATCAACCTGGAAAAACTGGCGACCTTGTCGGATGAGCAAATTAAAAAACAGATCAATGAACTGGTCAGCGTCATCGTCGACGAACAAAGCATTGCCCTCAACACGGCTGAAAGAGGTTCACTGGCCAGGGATATTCAATATGAAATGTTTGGCCTGGGGCCATTGGAACCGCTGCTGAGCGACCCGGCAATCTCGGACATTTTGGTCAATGGCTACAACCAGGTCTATATAGAACGCAAAGGCATGCTGGAATTAACGCAGGTGCAATTCCAGGATAACCAGCACTTGCTCAACATCATTGAACGCATTGTCAGCCAGGTCGGCAGGCGGGTCGACGAATCCAGCCCGATGGTGGATGCCCGCCTTGCTGACGGCTCGCGAGTAAACGCCATTATCCCGCCGCTGGCGCTGGATGGCCCAGTGATGTCAATTCGCCGCTTTTCGGTGAGCCCGCTGCTCACCGACGATCTGATCAAACTCAAAACCATGACGCCACAAATGGCGAACTTGATCAGCGCCTTCTCAAAATCCAAAATGAATGCGGTGATTTCGGGTGGTACCGGCAGCGGCAAAACCACCATGCTGAATCTGGTTTCAGGCTTTATCCCCAAAGAAGAACGTATTGTCACCATTGAGGACGCCGCCGAATTAAGAATGCAACAACCGCACGTGGTGAGGCTGGAAACCCGGCCACCCAATATTGAAAACAAGGGCGAAGTGACGCAAACCGCCCTGGTACGCAATGCCTTGCGCATGCGGCCAGACCGGATCATTTTGGGCGAAGTGCGCGGTGCCGAAGCGCTGGATATGTTGCAGGCAATGAATACCGGCCATGAAGGCTCGTTTGCCACTATCCATGCCAACAGCCCGCGCGATGCCCTGGCCAGGATGGAAAACATGGTGGGCATGGCAGGTGCCAATTTAACCTTGCTGGCGACCCGGCAACAAATCGCGGCCGCGATCAATGTGATTATCCAGGTCTCCCGCCTGGTGGATGGCACCCGCAAAATCGTCAGTATCCAGGAAATCACCGGCATGGAAGGTGAAACGATTGCCATGCAGGAGATTTATGGCTTCAGGCAAACCGGCGTCGATGAACAAGGCAAAGTCAGGGGCTATTTTTATGCCACCGGCGTTGTCCCTACCTTTATGCAACGGCTTAAATCCTATGGGGCTGCACTGTTAGAGTCCGACTTCGACCCGACAGTCAGGTATGAGGTGTAGCATATGAAAATCAATACACAACTCATGTTATTTGCAGTGCTTGGCTTCTTCGCCTGCTTTCTATTTTTTGAAGCGATTCTGCTGGTATGGAAAGAAAAACATAGCGCAGAAGCCAGAAAGCTTGCCAGCCGCCTCAAAGGCGTCGCCAGCGACAATGTTTACCGCCATGAAATCAGCATCTTGCGTAGCCGCATTCAAGACAGCCAAAGCCAACTGATCAAAATGATAGGCTGGTTCTTTGATATCCGGGAGCTGGATATCCTGTTGATGCAATCTGGCAAGCTATGGTCAGTCGAACAGTTTACCCGTTATATTTTCCTGTTCTTTGTGTCAGGCTTTTTAATCGGTCTGCTGCTTGGCGTTAACTGGATGTGGTGCACACTATTGGGTGCCGGTGCGAGCTTGCTACCTTTAATGCATATCTACATAGAGCGCAGCAAACGACTCAAACAGGTTGAGCAACAACTGCCGGATGCCATCGACTCCATGGCGCGCTCGCTGAAAGCAGGCCACTCCTTCCAAAGTGCCTTCAAGATTGTCAGTGACGAGTTCGCCGAACCACTGGCCGGAGAATTCCGCATCTCCCTTGAGGAAACCAATCTTGGTGTGCCACTAAGCGAGGCGATGTTAAACCTCAGTCGGCGCGTACCCATTACCGACCTCAAGTTTTTTGTGATTGCCATTCTGATTCAGCGCGAATCAGGCGGCAACCTTGCCCATGTATTGACCTCTATGAGCAAGATTATCCGTGACCGATTCCAGTTAATGCGTGACATCGACACACTCAGTGCCGAAGGCAGGACCTCGGCCTGGGTCATGTGGCTGATGCCGGTGATGATTGTGCCGTTAATGAGCGCCATTACGCCTTATTACGCCAAGCTCTTGTTCGGTACAGAAGTGGGACTGACATTATTGAAAATCGGTTTTGTCTTGATGATATTTGCAGGTTTATGTATGCGCAAGATTATTCAAATCAAAGTGTGATTGGCGGTCTATCATGAACGAAATTATTGTTTACATCTGTGTCTTCGTTGCAGTTTTTGCCCTGGCAATGTTTATGTTTTCGCTGTTCTCGCATGACAAATATGCGCGAAGGTTAAAGTCGCTACAAACCACGCAACAAAGCGCGCAACTCAAATCAGACGCGGATGAGGAGTTCGCCTTTAAAGTGGTCAAGCTGGTCGAACCGTTTGCCAAACTCACCTTGCCTAAAGATGGTTGGGAAACTTCGCCGCTCAAAGTGCAGTTCTTGCAGGCCGGCTGGCGCGGCGAATATGCGCCAAGTTTGTTCTTCGGCATCAAGACCATACTGACTTTTGCCATCCCGCTCTTGTTTTACCTGCTGTTTAAAGAGCAACTGTCACGTGACAACTCACTCAGCCTGGCCGTCATCCTGTTTTCAGGCGCGGCCATGGGCCTGGTGCTGCCAAAAATATACCTGGATTTTGTCATCAGCCAGCGCAAAGAAGAGATTCTGGGCGCGTTTCCAGATGCGCTGGACTTGCTGGTGATCTGTATGGATGCAGGCCTCAGTTTTGATCAGGCACTCACTCGCGTGTCACATGAAATAAAAATAAAATCAAAAATCCTGCACGATGAAATGGAGCTGATTTTGCTAGAAGTACGCTCCGGTAAAAGCCGTGAGCGCGCACTCAGGCATTTTGTCTTGCGTGTCGGCATTGAAGACATCAACAGTTTTGCCTCCATGATTATTCAGGCCGAGCGCTATGGCACCAGTGTCAGTGAGTCACTCAAGGTCAGCTCTGAAGAGTTGCGCTTAAAAAGAAAGCAACGCGCAGAAGAAAGAGCGGCAAAGATTCCAGTCAAGTTACTGTTCCCTGTGGCTTTCTTTATGCTGCCAACCTTGCTTTTTATTCTGGCGGGTCCCGCAATCATGGAAATATTCAGCGCGATCCATCTTGGCCCCTAGCATGTAAGGAGGAAGCTGCGATGCATTTAACCTATATAGTAATTTTCTCTTCACTGCTGGCACTGGGATGCACCCACCAGATCCGTGATGAAAAACAGGCCTCGTTCCAAATCAAGCCCACGACAAATATCGAACTGGTCTCCGCCAGCTCAGCCGCTGACTACGACCAGATAGGCTTGAATTACGAACGACTCAACAATACCGACATGGCGGTGGTCGCCTATCAAAAAGCGTTGCACCTGGAGCCGCAACATATTGCCAGCCTGCAACACTTGAGTGCCCTGCTCATGCGCCACAATCGCACCGATGAAGCGATTGCAGCGCTGGAACAACTGGTCAGCGTTGAACCGAGCGCCAAAAATTATAACAACCTCGGCTTTGCCTATATGCAGAAACAGGATTATGCCAATGCCGAAAAGGCCCTGCATGACGCAATCGCCGCTGATGGCCAGTACCTCAAAGCCCAAAATAACCTGGCGTTATTAGAAATGTCGGTGGCCGCCGGTAAAAATGAGCCGCAGGTCATCGCACAAGCGTCTGCCGCCAGCCAACCGCCACCAGCCACTTTGCAGCAGAAAGGTAAATATTTATACGGTCTGGCGTATCAAAGCAGTCAGCCCGCTGCACCAGCAGATGAAGTGGTCATCGTCGATGCGCAACCAGCCAAAAAGCAAGGATCTGGTGCGTTAAGTGCAATATTGAAATTTCTCTCGCTGGCGCTACTACTCTGATCATTTGTAGCCAAACGCGTGAATGTACATCGTTTTGCAGTAGGTTGTGATTGGTATCACAAATATCACTCACAGCCCCAAGACGCTGCAAACAAAAGGCCTGTCATCAAAAGTGGCAGGCCTTTTTGTTGGTTCAGGCGCGTATGCAATCAGTCAGTATCACCAGGGCCGCTGATTACCCTTAAAAATATAGCGACTCCTGAGACGGGACAGATCGCTCAATCTTCAGCCCCCTGCTGCCTGCGCTTTAACAATGGCAACACATGCTCGCCCAATCTATAGGTTTCTTCCAGATGCGGATAGCCTGCCAGAAAAAACATTGAAATCCCAAGGTCTTGATACTCCTGTATGCGTTTCGCCACATTTTGATAGCTACCGACAATCGCGCAGCCAGGCGGAATGCCGATGTAGCCAAAACCAGACCACACATTGGGATGAATAAAGAAATCCTCAAAGCGCTTTTCTTCTTCACTCAAATAGTCATACTCATGACTCAAACGCCTTGCTGAGCGCAGTCCGGCATGAGCAGCCACCGACTTGGCAGCTTTGGTTTGAATCCCGTCATCAAAGAATCTTCTAGCCTCTGCAAAAGCTTCCTCTTCTGTGGCTCTTGCAATCACATCAATAGATAACCCAAAACGGATCTCTTCACGGCCATATTGTTTAGCTCTATTTTTGACATCCGCAATCAGGGCAGAAATTTCAGCTGGGGTTTCAGCACGCATCAAATAATAGTCTGCATGCTTAGCGCCAAACTCACGGGCCGGAATAGACGAACCGGCGGTGCAGATCAGCGGTAAAGCCGCTTTTTTGTGCGCGCCCTTTCTGCCACCGCCATCGGCTGAATAATACTTGCCGCTAAAATGGAATGACTCATTATTCCAATAGCCTTTCACCACTTGCAAGAACTCATCTGCCCGTTCATAACGATCATCATGTGGGGTGTTATCCCCCACTTGTTTTTGCACCACTTCAGAACCGCCATTGATAATATTCCACACCAATCTATTGCGGCTGGCACGTTGGTAGGTAGCCGCCATTTGCACCGCCGCCCAGGGTGAAAAATGATATGGCTGAAAGGCTGACACAAATTTCAAGCGGCGCGTTTCTCTTGCCAGCAGTGAACACACTGTCCACGGTTCCTCACCACCAGGTGCATTCACCATCAGCACGCCATCAAAGCGGTTGATTTCAGCCGCACGTGCAATCTGCGATAAATAATCGATATAGCTAAAATCATCTTCAACATCAAACTCAGACACGGCACCTGTGCCCTCACCCGGCGTTCTATGCCAGTCACCGCGATTTCTCGGATCTCCTGGCAAATATTGCGTGTCCCCATGCAAAGGTAAACGCGTGAAATATAAAGTATCACTCATGTTTATTTTTCTATCCTGTTCGCGTTGCTTATAAACCAACCACTTTCGCTGCAGCCTGTTTGGCTGCTTCCCGCTTGCGCACCTCTTCTCTGACGGCAGGAATAATGTAACGGCCATAATCAATCGCGTCATACAACGGGTCATAGCCACGATTGAGGAAAGTCGTCACCCCCAGATCGTAATAGGCCAAGAGCGATTCAATAATTGTGTCTGGCGTGCCGACGAGGGATGTCGAATCTGTACCACCACCGATGGCCGTAGAGGTCGCCATAAACAGGGCTTTATCATGTACATCACCTTTTTGTGCAATGGCAAGCTGGCGCTCGGCGCCGCCGCTATTGCCACGGGCACTGGTGAAAGGATTAGGTTGGTAATGTTGCTTTAATGAAGCCACAATATGATTGGCTTTTTCCCAGGCCAATGCTTCTGTCGCGCCAATAATCAGGCGCACCGACATACTTACCCGAGGGGCGGCGACCCCCGCTTTGCTGGCATATGCTTTCAGCTTATTGATCCGCGCATCAATATCTTGCAGCGGCTCAGCCCATAGCGCATACAAATCCGTATGCTGAACAGCGACTTCATATGCCCCGTCTGAAGACCCGCCTAATGAAATTGGGATATATGGCTGTTGCACCGGTTTAATTGGCGAGAAGCCGCCTTTAATCTGAAAGTATTTACCATCAAAATCAAAAGGCTGTTCAGAGGTCCAGGTACGCTTCACAATCTCCAGGTACTCTCCCGCACGTTCATAACGTGCGGCCTTATCTACTAGATGCTCCCCGTGCTCAGGCTCGGGCGCATGACCGGTGACCGTATGCAGCCGGATTCTGCCACCCGTGGTGTGGTCCAAGGTGGCAAATGTCCTGGCCGCCAGTGTGGGCGGGACTAAGCCAGGACGATGAGCCAGCATAAAGCCCAGCTTT
The DNA here is from genome assembly GCF_002454655.1 of Methylophilus sp. UBA6697. Lineage (NCBI taxonomy): Bacteria > Pseudomonadati > Pseudomonadota > Betaproteobacteria > Nitrosomonadales > Methylophilaceae > Methylophilus > Methylophilus sp. UBA6697. The sequence goes on along the minus strand of NZ_DKJH01000032.1, from coordinate 15,931 downwards.
TCAGTGTGTGCTGCGGCATACGCTGCTAAAAATAAAGGATCGCCGCCGCCATTAGCGATGAGTACACGATCAAAATCTGCCTGTTCATGCGCTCTCGCGAGATCACGTAAATACTCAAGGTCAATTTTCCCTCTATTCGCGGCCACGGGGGCTAACTGATTTCTGGGGAACAGCCCGCCAACAAACTCTACCGGCATTAAACGCTCTCTTTCAATGTCTTATTTTGATGATTAAAGATTGATATTAAAGATCAACGATAGACGGTGAATCGTTGATTAACTCTTGGGTATAGGGCTGCTGTGGCTGGTCAAGCAAAGTATCAACTTCACCAGACTCCACCACGGCGCCATTTTTCAGGACCAGTACGCGGTCTGCAATCGAACGCACAATGCCCAGGTTATGGGTCACAAAAACAATGGATAATCCATTCCTTTGCAATGACTTGATCAGCTCTAGAATCGCCGCCTGCACTGAAACATCCAGGGCAGACGTGATCTCGTCACAAATCAGTAAACTGGGCTCACATACCAGCGCTCTTGCAATCGATACCCGTTGCAACTCACCACCAGATAACTCCTTGGGAAACCGGTCGGCTAAGCCAGGGTCCAGTGCTACGCGTATCAGTGCAGCGGTAATGATTTCATCACTGTCTTTTAGCTTGTCTGGAAAGTAATGGCGCACCGTATTTAACAGGGTTTGCCTCACCGTTTGCCTGGGATTCAGTGACTGATAAGGATTTTGGAAAATGTACTGAATCTGATGACTAATCGCTGCAGAGCGGCTTCTTGCGGCAAGTGCAAGCGACTGGCCTTTGAAATACAAGCCGCCAGCCGCATTGGCGTTAAGCCCGGCGATTGCTCTAGAAATAGTAGTTTTACCTGACCCAGACTCACCGACCAGCGCGAGGCACTCGCCTTTTTTCAAATGGAATGAAACGTCTTTTAACACCTGCTTGCCATCGTAGCTGGCAAATAAATGCTTAACCTCTAAAAGTGGCGGTTGCGTACCCAACTGAATCACTCGTGATTTAAGCGCTGCGGTGTGATGGTTAAAGCTGAACGGATCCGTTTGCCTCGAGAGGTTGTGACAAGCCACGACATGATCATCACCAATATCGATCTTGTCTAACGGGGGAACGATGGTTTTACATGCCAATGTCGCCAGCTTGCATCTGGGTTCAAATACGCAGCCCTTGGCCCGGGACTGAAGAGAAGGTGCATTACCAACAATGGGCACGGGAATCGACCGCAGGTGAATATCAGGGATTGCACTGATTAAGCCCTGGCTATAAGGATGCCATGGATGCGAGAACATGGCAGCAGCGGTCGCTTTTTCCGCAATGCGACCACCATATAAAACAATGACATGGTCTGCGATTTTTTTAACCACAGCCAAATCATGCGACACATAAATCGCGGCAACACCATAACTTTGGCATAGTTTTTTCACTGTCAGCAACACTTTGGCCTGAGTCGTCACATCGAGCGCCGTCGTGGGCTCATCCAGTACAATCACACTGGGCTTGGTAATGAAGGACAGCGCTAACAACACCCGTTGTTGCTGTCCCCCAGAAAGCTGGTGTGGATAGCGATTCAAAAATGCATCGCCGTGCGAGAGCTCTACGTCTTTTAAAGTATTGATGATTCTCGCCTGTTGCTGCGCGGCGGCCAATGTCGGCGCATGCGTTTTAAGCACATCCTCTAAATGCGTTTTGATCGTGATTAACGGATTTAAGGCTGTGGATGGATTTTGTGGGACATAACTGACCTGCTTGCCCCTCACCCGGCGTAAAGCATTTTCGTCCAGTTTCAAGATATCCAGCCCGGCGACGTTCACCTCCCCCTGTGAGATCTTTGCCCCCTGGCGGGTATGCGCCAGCAAGGCGGTTGCAATCGTGGTTTTGCCCGAGCCTGACTCCCCGACCAAGGCAAGTATTTGCCCTTCAAGCACAGAAAAACTGATCTCGGAGACAATGGTAGTGCCATCGATTAAACTCACACCGAGGTTGTTAACCTCGATGGCCACACTAGGGGTGGACTGCAGCTGTAGACGACTATGCATGTTTGTTTGACTCACTAATTCTTGAGAACTTTCTACCGAAGCCTTCAGCCAGCAAATTAGCCCCCAATGCAAAAAGTGCGATGAATAATATCGGGATCAAAATAGAGAAGGGTTGAATCTGCAGCCCGCCTTTATTTTCATTCACCATCAGCCCCCAGTCGGCCTCAGGCGGTGCAACGCCATAGCCCAGAAAACTCAGTCCGGAGAGCAATGCAACTGACCATGACAGCATGGTGCCCAGATGAATTAATAGTGGCGTTAAAATATTGGGCAAAATTTCCCGCAGTAGGATTTGGTGGTACGGGTAACCCATCATTTCTGCGACTTCGATGTACTCATGTTTTGAAATCGATAAAGCAAGCCCCCTGGTGAGCCGAATCACACCAGGAACAAACGCAATGGCGACAGTAATGGCAATTAACCATTTATCACGGCCTAGCATCGAAACCACTAGCAACACCAGAATCAAATGCGGGAACGCCAGGAAAATATCGGCGACCCAAATAATGACCTGGTCGATCCTGTGTTTGAAAAAGCCAGCAATCAACCCTAATATCACGCCGAGAAACAGGCCCAATAAGGAAGAGGCCAGCGACATCCAGACAATCGAGATGCCGCCATGCAAAACCCTGGACAGGACATCCTGCCCCAGGTAGTCAGTCCCCAACAGGACACCAGTTTGCGGCAAGCTATATCTTGCTCCCACCATTTCCTGGGCTTGGTAAGGCGACAGCCATGGCCCCACGATGGATAACAATAAAATCAATGTAGTGAGGAACAGCCCCAAATTAATTTGACTGTTACTGGTGGCGAAAAACTGTTTGATTGCGCGCATGGTGGGGCTCTTAAAAGGACTCGATTGTCATGAACTCAAGCGGTTCTGAGCTTGGGGGTTAATAGCACGGTCACCACATCAGCCAGCAGATTGATGGCCATCACGCCCGAGGCTAAAAATATAACCACAGCCTGGATCACGGGAATATCCCGAATATCCACCGCAGCATTTAAAGCACTGCCAATGCCTGGGTAGGCAAACACCACCTCGACGACCAACGCGCCTCCCAATAGCACACTAGAGATTAAGGCAATGGCTTGAATGGCAGGAATCACTGCATTGGGAATGGCATATTTCCAGATGATCTGTTTTTTATCGAGGCCTCTTAAATGAGCAGAAATAATAAAGTCTGACTGCAGTACTTCAATGAGAGAACCTCTGATCAAGCGCACCAGATAAGGCAGGCTGGATAAGACCAGCGTCAACATAGGCAACACCATAAACTGCAACTGACTCCAGAGGGGCTGATTGGCTTGAATTAAGGAAACGGCCGGAAACAGATTGAACACCAGGGTTGAAAGCAACATCACCAGGCCATAAGCGATAGCAAAACTGGGCACGGCTTTCACAAAGATAAGAAACGAGATTGTAAGGCGGTCCAATAAGGCATCTTTATGTAAGGCGAGATAGATACCGAGCGTGAATGCAGCCGGGATTAATACCAGCAACGTGAGGCCTAATAAAATCAGGGTATTTTTCACCTTGCCTGCAATCAGGTCGACCACAGGCATCTTGGAGTCGATTGAAATGCCGAAATCGCCCAACAGCGCTGGTTTTATCCAGTGGCCGTATTGCGCAGCCAACGATTGATCCAGCCCTAATTGATGATGCAGTGTTTGAATCGCCTCTTCAGAAGCTTCTGGCCCGAGAATGACGCGCGCAGGGTCAGAAGGGAGCGCCTGTGTGGCCACGAATACGAGGATGGAGATTGCAAACAAACCCAGAATGCTTGAAAGAGTGCGCTTGACGATCCACTTTAACAAGTTGGCAGAAACAATGCTTTTTTTGCGCACATGGCTGGGCGGCGGGCCGGTGTGTTCTGCTGCCTCAGCCAGCCCCAGGGCGATGGGGCCAGCTTTTGCAGGCAACGAGATCCGCGCAGGTGTGACAGATGAAAAATCTTTGAGCTCTAAATTTTGCATAGCGTGATTTACACCGATTGATTCAGCCATAACTTATCAAAACGCCAGGTGGGAAAATGTGAGCGTTCAGGCGTCAGACCGCCCACATGTTTAGCGGCCAAATCCAGCGTATTCACATAGGACCAAATAATGAGCCCACCTTTCTCATGCTGGATTTGCTGGGCTTCATGCACCAATGGCGTACGCTTCTCAAGGTCTTTGGTGGAAATCGCCTGCCTGAAGAGCGCATCAAACCGTTCATCGGCAAAGTGTGTTTTATTGGCGCTGGAAAGAAAGCTGTCGACGGTGGCCGCGGTGTGCAGAAAACTACCGCCAAGTTTGCTATTGCAACTGAGCTGCCAATCTGCACGCTTTGGTCCGCCAAAAGTAGCCGCATCGACCTGATTCACCTTAATATTGACCCCGATTTTCTTCGCTTGCGCGGCAAACACTTGTGCCACCGGGGAACCGCCCACAACCGCAGAGAGCCCCGGCCCCACCGTTAACTCTACCGTTAAGCCTTCATAGCCCGCCTGCTTGATCAGTGACCGCGCCTGCTCTGGATCGTATTGACGCTGCGGGATCGCGCTATTAAAAGTGGGATCTAAAGGCGCGTAAAGGTCATTGGCGATCCGCCCTTGACCAGCAAGAGCACGATCAATGACTTCCTGGCGATCAATCATGAGTCTAAATGCCTGGCGGACACGATCATCCTGAAATGGCGGCAGGCTGAGATTCAAGTCTATGGATTGGAAGCCATGCGTTTGATTGGTAATGACCTGAATCGCCTCATGACGCTTCAAGGCTGTTATTTGCTCAGGCGCCACGCCATTGGCCATATCAATCTGGCCACTTAATAGTGCGGAAATACGTGCATATTCATCTTTAAAATCAATGATTTCCAACTCATCCGGATAAGGCTGTCCAGACTTATAGAAATTCTCGAATCGCGTAAAGACAGAACGCTGTCCCGGTACAAACTCTTTGAGCCTAAAGGGACCGGCGCCCACCGGATTGGTCACCGGATGATAGTCAACCGGGACAATGCCGCCGAAGTTCACCCAAGCATCTGGCAATGACAATAAGCCAGTGCCCCCTCTGATTGGAATCTGCACAGTGCGCTCATCCAGCTTGACCAGGTTGTCCCTGTCAATCCATTTCACATAACCGAGGTATGGTGAGGCGAGCTCAGGGTCAGACAACCGCCGGGTTGAGAAAATCAAATCATCTGCCGTGATGGTTTTACCGTGATGAAACTCCAGGTCTTTTTTCAGACGAATGGTCCACAATGTCGCATCATCATTGACTTCAACCTCTTCGGCCAAAGCCAGATCCGGTGTCATGTGCTCGCTCCACTCCCACAACTTGCTGTAGAGCGCGAAACCACGAATAATGGCACTTGCCGTGGTCGGCTTGTGTGCATCTAAATCGCCGGCCTTGCTGCCATCAATAATGCCCATGCGTAGCCTGCCACCATATTGAGGGGTGGTGGACTGTACAGATGCACGGTGGCCGGTGGCCGCTTTATCGTCCTGGCAACCAGAAAGCAAGCCGCCCCCCAGGAGTAAGCTGCCGCCCAATGCCGCGCCTTGAATCAAAAAACCTCTTCTTGATAATTCGCTGGCCATTATGCTGCCTCCTGCTGGTTCACTTCAGCATCGCCAGTGCGATCACCTCGCAATGGGTAGCTTGATCGACGCACCGGTGATAACAGCGGCACCTCAAAGCCATGATCTAAATCTAAAAGCGGGAACAACAAATCGGCGACACGATGCGCCTCTTCGATCAATGGCCAACCAGATAAGATAAAAGCGTGTGTCCCATTCGCTTCAAACTCTTTAATTCTGGCCGCCACATTTTTTGCACTGCCGACGAGGGTCGTGCCCGACAACGGCGCAACGATGTTAAAGCCGTGCAAGGCAGGCCCAGTCCACACATTAGGATAGATTTCGTAATCTTTGGCCTTTGGCAGATAACCCGCCCTGACCGCCTCAATATTTTTTTGTACCTGAGGATTGTCACTCTTGAAGGTTTCAAAAGTTTCGCCCGGCGGCAACTGCCTGATGATGCAGTCTTTTGCATATTGCACTGAGGTGCGGTCGACTAAATACTGTGCATACTCCCAGGCCTCCTCTTCGGTTTCGCGTACGATAATTTGCAACCGGGTACCAAAAGTGAGTTTCCGGCCATGTTTTTCTGCCTCAGCGCCTACGCGTTTAAATTTCTCGCCTAAGGCAGGCGGTTTATCGGCAAAGCTGAGATAGACATCCAGCAATTTGGCTGCCTGCTCTACCCCTGGTGCTGAGGTGCCAGCTCCCCATAGCGGAATGCTAGGCAAGTGCTGGCTGAGCTGGCCGCGGTTAGGCGTGACCAAGGGCGATGGCTTGGGCGCAATTTTGATATATTTGCCGTCATAGCCACTACTATCGCCCGCATACACTTTGCTGAAAGCATCCCAGTACTCATAACTGAATTGGTAGCGTTCATCATGTTTGATATGAAAACCCAGTGATGGCAACACACTGTCATTACCATTAATGACGTTGTAAATCAGGCGACCACCAGAGAAGCGATCTATGGTCTGCGCAATTTGAGCCAGTTTGGCGGGGGCGATCAGGCCAGGATGCACAGCAGCGACGAACTTCATGCGTTTGGTGGTCGCCAGCATCGAGGCCGTTAAGGTATGCACCTCATCCTGCCCGGTGGCAAGCAATGCCCCGTAAAACCCTAATTTATCAATGGTGCTTGCCAACTGCTGTAAGTGCTCGAACCCAGTGTTCCAGCGACCATCGGCCTCCCATGGCACGGGACCATCGGGAGCAGTGAGATACCATAAAATTTTGACTGCCATTTGTATTCCTCTTACTAAACTAATGAATCATTCACAATCAATATTGACCTTGGCGCAACCTTAAAAACGGTATGCATAGGTCGCCTGAATCGCGAAGGGGGCTGTTGGGGTAATAAACTCGGAAGTGCCGCCAGTTAAACCCGTCACATAATTCTTTTGATTGGTGATATTCAAGAAGCGGATAGAACCATCCCATTTAGGCTGGCGGTAATATACCGTCAGATTCAGGTTATATTCATTCGGCACTTTGACTGTGCGTGCAATATTGGTATACCAGCTACTGGTCCACCAGCCTGCAAGCTCAGCGCCTAAGCCAGAAGGCAGGCGATAATCCAAAAATGCATTCACAGAGTATTTGGGAATGGCAGGCGCAGTGATAGAGCCTGGGGCCGTCGCTCTCGTTAACGAGTTGCCATCGGCAAACACGGTCGCATTGTCAGCCACAAACCCGACTGGCGAGAAGAAGCCTGAAGGGTAGGAGATATTGCTATATTTGGCATTAATCACTGATAGGTTTGCACCCGAACTCAAACGATCAGTCGCCTGGAAACGTATGGCAGATTCCAAGCCTTTCACTTCCAGGTAAGTCATTTTGCCTGTGGTATCCGGACTCAGGTCACGTGTCTGGCGATAGCCGGCCAACGAGATGAATAATTTGTTAGGAATAGGCTCAGACTTAATCCCAACTTCACGCAACTCGCTTAAGCTGTGAAAAGCCAAAGGATTCAGGGTATTGCCAGAAGGCGCCCATGTCAGCACATCGGCAAAACCACCGGTATTTAATGCATAGGAGTGATCATAGGTGTAATAAATGGTGGTGTTATCCAGCGGCTTGAAATAGGCAGAAGCTTGCACGCTAGGTAGCCAGAAGTTTTGTTCATCACTACGTTCTTGCCCTGCCGCGACCACCAAAGGATTCTTGATCTTGGCATTAATATGGGTAGTGTTTAAGCCTAAGTTAAATCCGACCCGCTGATTAATGGCGATATTTTGCTGTGTAAAAAAGGAGCTGCTGGTCCAACTGCCTTCACCGGTATACACCGCACCACCACTGGCAGGAGAGCCCCCTACTTCGGCATACAAGCCATCACCAGCCGGATACATTCTTGGCAAGTTCAAATAGCCAAAATAACTAGACAGTTGAGGCACACCTGCCGTACCAATCCAGGAGCCAGAATCACCCGTCACAGGCAAACCATATAAACCGGCTGGTGTTTTAAGTGACAGTGGTGCAGTTAAGTCATAAGGTGCGACGGTAAAACTGTTATTCGCTGCCAGTGTTTTAAAGCGCTCATGACGAATCGAAAAACCGGTATTGCTGTTGTCCTGGATGTCTAAACCAAACAAGTTGAAGTTGGTTTTTCCCCGCAACTCAAAGCGGTTATCAAAGATCTTGTCTTCAAATTGCGCCAGGAAACTCCCGATGGAGTTGGTGGTGTCTTTTGAATACTGGAAGAAGCTACTATTGACAATAGACCAGTTCGGATTGAGGTCTATGGCGATCTTTAATTGTGAGGTACCACGTTTGGCGGTGTTTTCATCATCCGGGTTTGAGAAGTCATTTCTGGAGACTGAAGTAAGGCCATTACCGGCAAGCGTTGGATCATATACCCAGCCGCGTACCGTGCCTGCTTGCCCAGAGGTCGTGAATGGCGCGGCGACTGCTGCCCCGGCGATAAACTGGCCTTGCGCATTTCGTGTACGTTGCTGCCAGCCGACGACCTGTGAGTTATAGCTGCCATTGGCGTAAACGGGTGAGTAGTATTGCGTCACCCCGCCCACCACCTTGCTAATAATCGGTGTGGCTCGGCCTGCATAATACTTACCGCTATCGATTAAATCTTGTGTCGCACGGTTCCAGCCATGCGTCACATTGAAGTCATAATAGTCATCGTAACTGGCGTTCCAATCAATACGGACGTTGTCCGTAGGCTTGAAAGCTAAAGCACCATAGACTGAATTAAAGTCGTTGCTGACATTTTTGTAATAATCATTCGATCGTTGTGGCGTAATACTGACGCGGTAAGCGACCCTGTCATTGATCGGACCAGTCGTGTCATATGTCACTTTGCCGGAAAAGTAAGAATCACCACTGGGGATCAAAGTACCGAGTTGAACATTGATTTGGCTACGTTGCTTGTCAAAATCAGGTTTTTTGCTGATGTAATTTGCATAACCGCCACTGCGCGAGCTAGGGCCAAATACTTGTGAAGGCGGCCCTGCGACAATATCGACCGACTCAAATGCATTCAGGTTGAACGGATGACGGACATTGTAAGTACGCTGGCCATCCTGGAATATTTCTGAGTTTTGACCGCGGATTAACGGCGCAATAGACACATTCTGCCCACCGTTTCTGGTGATCCCTGGTGCATACTTCACCAAATCATCCGCGGTTTTGATCGGGTCTCGCTCCAGTTGTTCTGCTGAAATCTGAGACACAGAGCGTGTAGTATCCAATACGGTTGTTTCAGTACCGTAGACTGACGAGCTAGGTCGCTTTGGTAAAACGGTTTTGATCTTTTTGCGTTTCACAACCACCGCGCCCAACTCGCTATCTGATTCTGCACTCGTATTGTCTTCTTCAATACTCTCGCTATTTAATTCGACTGACTGCTTACTTGTGGCTTCATTAATATTGGTTTCTGGTTCTTGCACCTCGGCGAATGCACTGCTTGTAGCGATAAAATTAAAAATGGTTGCACTGGTAATTAACTGCTTGAATGCGATTGAACGCCTCTTCTTGACTAACATGCTCTTCCCTTATTACGTTTTATAAAACCGACGATTGCAATTTTTCCAATTGCCTTAAATTTGATAAGGGAGATGGCAATTCACGTGCCAAGCATTTTTTAAAACGATTTACAAATCAAAAAGAATGTCTCAAAAGCATGATTAATTTTCTTCCGGTTTCAACAGGGCTTTATTACGTCGTATAAAGCTATACACATACGACGTTGAAATCTTTTTCGTCAGGTATTGCTCAAGTTCTTGTTTTAAAACCTTCGCATCTATCTCATTGTTTAATGGATACTTTTCTCTAAACCGTGTAACAAACTGAACCTCTTTCTCAGCACTCATCACCACATGATGCCGCCCGCCGCGAGATGCATGTTTTAAGGGTTTTCCATGTAAAAACCGTGAGCGCAACTGTGAAACCCAATTGTTGGAAAAGCCCAACACCTTGGCTGTTTCGTCTATGGCCATCTGATGCGCTGTTGGCAAGATAAACGCTAACGCCTGCTTGATTTGATCTACATTTTTTGACTCTTTGATAATTTGATAAGCCGTTATTTTGAGTTTTTCGTATTCTTGGTCGTCCACCATGTCACCTGCGCTTTATTATTTAGTTTTGATTTGCAATTGAAATTTCTTTTAAAAAAGTAATGTTTATTCATGCGCATTTTTTGCCTCAGTACAAACATACTGTTTGTAAATTAACAGTTAAAACATGCTGAAATTTCATTCTCTTTGAGGTCAATCAACGACAAATTGGCCCACGGATGCTTTATCGTTAAAACATCTCAGCCAAATCATTCATTGACAAGTGATTAATTCGCAATATATATGCCAGACAACCGCGACAGTCCTTGTTTTATCTAAAATCAACATGCGTTGTAGAAGTGGGGATGTTGCTGTGTAGTCACCACTTAACGGGTGACTGATATGAAGCAGTGCTACAAAAAAACATCGCAGCACGCTTGGTCATGGAGGATATTTAAACTTAAAGCAAACACCAGATAGCAAAAAGGCCCCGAACATTGGTTCAGGGCCTTTTTATTTAAAAATGCTCATAGACTGAGCGATTTATGTCGTCACACCATATAAAAGGTTAATCACCCGACACTGACGGAATCTTATGAATACTCAAATCTGCGCCGTCAAATTCCGACTCGGCATCCAGTCGAATACCTACCGTTTTTTTGATCAGGCCATACACAATGGCACCGCCGACCAGTGCAATGACGACGCCTGTGAGTGTGCCGATAAGTTGACTGATAAAGCTGACACCGCCCATGCCGCCTAAAGCAGAACAGCCAAAAATACCGGCCGCCAAACCGCCCCAGGCGCCGCATAGGCCGTGCAGCGGCCAGACACCCAGTACATCATCAATCTTCAGGCGGTTTTGAGTCATGGTAAATGCCCACACAAACAATGTGCCGGCAACGGCGCCGGTGACTAATGCGCCTAGCGGATGCATCACGTCAGAGCCAGCACACACGGCCACCAACCCCGCCAGAGGTCCGTTATGTACGAAACCGGGGTCATTTTTACCTAGCACCAGGGCGGCCAGCGTGCCGCCAACCAGGGCCATCAGCGAATTGACGGCCACCAGACCTGAGATGTTTTGTATGGACTGCGCAGACATGACGTTAAAACCAAACCAGCCAACCGTAAGTATCCAGGCACCTAAAGCGAGAAAAGGGATGTTTGATGGTGGGTAAGCATGCAAGCGGCCGTCTTTGGTATAGCGCCCATTACGCGCACCGAGCAGGATAACCGCCGCCAGTGCAATCCAGCCGCCCATGGCATGCACCACGACTGAACCGGCAAAGTCATGAAAGCCTGCGCCAAAACTGGCTTTTAACCAGTCTTGAAAGCCGAAGTGGTTATTCCAGGCGATGCCCTCAAAAAACGGGTAGACAAAACCGACGATGAGAAAGGTGGCGGCCATTTGCGGATTGAATTTGGCGCGTTCGGCAATGCCGCCAGAGACAATCGCCGGGATAGCCGCGGCAAAGGTTAACAGGAAAAAGAATTTAACCAGGTCATAGCCACTTTTCGCGGCCAATACATCGGCGCCGCTGAAAAAATTGATGCCATAGGCAATGCTGTAACCAATGAAAAAATAGGCGATGGTAGACACACAAAAATCCACCATGATTTTGACCAGGGCATTGACCTGGTTTTTTTGACGTACAGTGCCGACCTCCAAAAAGGCAAATCCGGCATGCATTGCCAGCACCATAATGGCTCCAAGCAATACAAACAAGACGTCATTCGCTGACACTAATGCTTCCATTTCGCTCTCCGACTAATAGTGGTGAAAGTTGGCGTTTTGCCTGATGGCACGCCTTATATTGAATACGCACTATTAAAATGCGCACCAATTTAATGCGCATGGCTAAAGCAAATATCAGACCATTTTTATGTGATTGATTTTAAAGGCACTTACTTTGAGGACTACGCGAAATTGCACCAAAACAGAACCGACAAAAGTGCATTGCACATTTTTGGTGCAATTTTACATAATTTCTGGTGGCTGCAACTGTTTGAGCATTTCAACCGCATCAGGATGCGCCGCCCAAAAATAATAAAACTCGCGCACAGCATTTAAAAACAGGTGACGGGTATTTTTGAGGTTAAACAACGGTAAGGTTGCATCAGCAGTGATACGAAAGGCATTCTTTTCAGACAAAGGGGCTTCTCGCAGGCGTAACAACATGAGTTTCGCCATCCGCGTGCGCAGTTCAATATCCATTTCCTGCTTGTGCTCCATGGACTTGAGCGCTTTGACATAGCCATTGAGCGCCCACAGCTCTGAAGTCTCAAATTTTTCAGACTGCAACGCTGGCCAGACTGACTGTAAATCGATCACGGCCGGCTGCCAGCCGATAGGGTGCAACTCAAAGCCAACCGACTCTGCATATTGCATCACGGCTTTCACATCCCCGCGCCAGAATGGGTAAAACTCACGGATAATGGTGAGTAACTCAGGCCAGCGTTGTGCCGGTTTATCGTTCAGGCAATCATCAACCGCCTGGCGATAGGCCGTGCTGGTACACTCCTGATCTGCCAGCAAAGGGCTTAACTCTGCCAGCAAGGCATCGCGCTGCGCCATAATGGCGGCATCCGCCCCCTTGCCATGCAATAAATTATAATAGGCTTGAATAGCGTCTGCTTCGCGACTTGAACTCATGACAGGTTGCACTGATATAGGAATATGAACTTGAAACATCATACACTGAAACATATGATCGCTTTACGGGAGAACAACAATGGCTGAATGGGCTTTATTAGCCATTTTAATTGCGGGTGCATGGTTTTGGATGGACTCTGTCGCCAAACGCGAGGCGGCTTTAAAGATTGGACGTCAACTGGCAGAGCGTTGCCATTTGCAGTTTTTAGACGAAACCGTTGCCTGCTCGCGCGTGAGCTTTGCCCGGGATGGCAATGGCCGCATGCAATTGCAGCGCACTTATACTTTTGACGTCTCCAGCCAGGGTATAGAACGCATGGCCTGCCATTTGCAACTGCGCGGCGCACAGCTGGTGGCCTGGCATATTCCGCCCTACGCTGCACAGTAATCAACATGGTGGTTGGCCGTTTTGCCCCCTCGCCCACCGGACCACTGCACTTTGGTTCACTAGTGGCCGCGATTGCCAGCTATTGCGATGCTAAAAGTCGTGGCGGGCAATGGCTGTTGCGCATTGAGGACGTTGATCAAACCAGGCACGTGGCGGGTGCCAGTGAAGCGATTATTCATACCCTGCAACACTACGGCTTTGTGTGGGATGACGAGATTGTTTATCAAAGCCAACGCAGTGAATATTACCAAACGGCATTGCAGCAACTGCGCCAGCGCAGCCTGGCCTATCCCTGCACCTGCTCACGCAAAGAGATTACCGATTCCAGCACGCTGCTCGGCATAGAAGGGGCCATTTATCCCGGCACCTGTTTGCAGCATCCAACCAAACCAGGTGCGGCCGCGGCCTGGCGCATTCAAACGGATGCCCAGACCATCAGCTTTCAGGACCTCATTCAGGGCCACCAGCAACACCATATGGCGAGAGACATTGGTGATTTTGTCGTTAAGCGCGCTGATGGACTGTTTAGCTATCAATTGGCGGTGGTGATAGATGACGCCTTGCAAGGCGTGACGCATGTCGTACGTGGCGCTGATTTACTCAATTCCACAACGCGGCAAATTTACCTGCAACAATTGCTCGGCTACCCCACGCCAATCTACGCCCATCTTCCATTGGTATTAAATGCCGACGGACAAAAATTGAGTAAACAGACATTGGCCACGGCATTACCTGAAGACAATCTCGTGGACACACTGGTCGCCGCACTCACCTTTCTGCAACAAGCCTTGCCGGAAAATGCACATTCACTATCCCTGGCAAATCTATGGCAATGGGCGATAACGCACTGGCAGTTGCCAAAAATTACCAGCGCTTAACAATCAGTTTTGCCTGCAAATGGTAAAATGCCGGCATGAACCAAGATCGTAACCAAGACCAATTACACCCGTTTATTTTTGAGCAGTCTGCCGTGCGTGGCAACTGTGTGCAGCTTGACCAAAGCCTGTCGACCGCGCTTGAGCACCAGTCATTACCGCCCGCCCTGAAAAAAGCCATAGGCGAATTCACTGCCGCCAGCGTGCTGCTCACTGCGACGCTCAAAATGCAGGGCAAACTGATTTTGCAATTGCAAAGCCAGGGCGCGCTGCAATTACTGGTGGTGGAATGTACCTCAGGGCTGAATATCCGTGCCACGGCCAAAGTCGGCGCCGAACTGCATGGCGACAACTTGACCGCCTGGCTCAAACAAGGGCAATTAGTGATTACGCTGATGCCAGAAGAGGGTGAACCCTATCAAGGTATTGTGCCGCTAGAAGGTGACAATATCGCCAGCATGCTGGAGAACTACATGTTGCGCTCGCAGCAAATCGATACCCGTTTATGGTTGGCCTCAGATGGCGAGCGCGCCTCAGGCCTGCTACTGCAAAAATTGCCGCAGCAACAAGAAAGTGACCTCGATTGCTGGAACCGTGTGCAGCACCTGGCAGGCACGGTCACCGAACAGGAGTTATTAGACCTGGACACGGTCACTCTGCTGCAGCGCCTGTTTGCAGAAGAAGATGTGCGCTTGTTCAGCGGCCGTGAAGTACAAGCATTTTGTAGTTGCTCACAAACCAGCGTCACCAATATGCTGCAAATGCTGGGCATGGCCGAAGTACGCAGTATCATTGAAGAACAAGGCAGCGTGCAGATTCAATGTGACTTCTGCAACAAGCACTACGTGGTCGACGAGCAGGAAGCGCTGGCCTTATTTGACGAAGACGATGACCACGAGGTCACGCACTAAAAACAGTTAATCCCCCAGCAAGCGTTGGCGCTGACACTCAAACAGCGCCACCGCAGTCGCGGCTGCGGCATTCAGTGATTCCAGCGCCAATGTTCCCTGATGCGCCATCGGAATGGTGATACAGGTGTTAACGGCGGATTGCAAGGCGGCAGAAATCCCCGCGCCTTCATTACCCACCGCAAACAACACCCGCTCACGCAAGGCTTGCTCATACAGACTCTCACCCTGCATGGTCAGCGCCAGCGTGTGGCCATCAAAACTGTGCACCACCTCAACAGCATCCACGCCTTCCACCACCGGCAACACAAACTGTGCACCCTGCCCGCCGCGTAAAGCCTTAGGCGACCAGGCATCGGTACAGCCCTTGCTCAGGTAAGCCACCTGCACCCCGGCCGCAGCTGCGGTGCGTAATATACTGCCCAAATTACCTGGATCCTGAATATCTTCAATCAATAAGGCAAAATCAACCTTTTCAGGCAGCGCGGGTTCAGGAATATCCACCAGCGCCATCACCCCACTGCTAGACGCCACCGGCGCCAGTTCAGCAAACATCAAGGTCGGCAGCAGCATGGTATCCACATCAGACAACTGCTGAATCAAACCAGTCGCCTCCACCGTACTATGCCCTTCCGGGATAATCAGCAAACGCGGCTCACCATAGGTCTGGCAGTATGCCTCGATTAAATGCACGCCCTCGAGCAGTGTTGACGCTGTTTTCCTGCGCTCGCGAGACTGATCGAGCAGTTTGCGTAGCTGTTTGAAAACGGGATTATCGCGGGAAGTGATGTGTTTGAAGGCCATGGTGGGGATTATACGTGAATTGCTTGGGTGGCTGATTTTAGGATTATGGAGAAGCATTATTCTTCTCAGTTTTTACTGTTGCAGGCTCGTGTAACTTACTTTTTCGCCTTGATGGCGAGTCACTTTCTGGTGCTTGTCCCCCAGAAAGTAACCAAAGAGGAAGACACC
>NZ_DKJH01000025.1:0-80831 GCF_002454655.1 Methylophilus sp. UBA6697 | reverse complement strand
CCTGACTGCACCAAAAGGCAAGCGTATGGGCCATGCCGGTGCCATTATTTCGGGCGGCTCAGGTAAAGCAGAAGATAAAATCTCCGCCCTGGAATCCGCTGGCTGCGTGGTGGCCGCCTCCCCTGCTGGCTTGGGTGAAGCAGTACTCGAAGCCATCAAACGCGCGACAACATAAACAAAGGAAACGGCATGAAGCATCGTCCTCAGACAACCCATTGGCTTGGCGCTCTTTGCATGAGCGCCAGCCTGTTGCTGGGGCTATACTTGCCGCTGCCTGCACAGGCTGCCAAAAAAGCACCCGTTGATGAAACCAGCATAGAACCAAGCGCCAATATTTCCTACCTGTTGATCGCGTCGTCCAAAGGCGACCTTGCCACGGTCAAGGCACTGCTTAAAAGTGGTGCCAACCCCAATGTGACTGACAGTGAAAAAATCACGCCCATCATGTATGCCGCCCGCAAAAACCAGGCTGAAGTCATACGCGAACTGCTGACCCATGGCGCCGACATCAATGCCAAAGATCAAGGTGGTTGGACCGCACTGATGTTTGCGGCGAAAAAGAATAATATTGACGCGGTGAAAGCATTGCTNNGTCGTGGGCCTCATTATTGAACGTGGCTTTGATGCCAATGTACGTTCATCAGATGGTAAAACCGTACTCATATATGCCGCAAAAAGTGGCGATGTGCCTACCATCACCTCAATTTTAAGCCACGGTGCAGATGCCAACCTCAAAGACAAACTCGGCACCACGGCTTTAATGATCACTGCCAGGGAAGGCTTTACCCCTGCTGCCATTTACCTGCTAGAGCATGGCGCCAAAGTGGATGAAGAAGACGAGCACGAGTGGACGGCATTGACCTGGGCGGTCACCAAAAACCAAACCGAAGTCGCCAAAGCATTACTGGAGCATAAAGCGGATGTTGACCACAAAGACAGTGAAGGCACCCCCTTGCTGCATTTGGCGGTGAGCAACAACTCACCTGACATGGCGCGCCTGTTATTGGAACATGAGGCCAATGTCAAAACCCGTGACCAATATGGACTCACCGCTTATGTCTACGCACTGAAAGGCCAGAATCCTGCCATGGTAGAGCTGATTAAAGCGGCTGGTGGCAAGTACTGACCACACACGTACTCAATAAATAGGGCATCATGAAACTCGCAATTGCTCAAATGAACTGCATGGTTGGTGCCATGCAGCAAAATGCAGAACGTATCCTGGCGCTTGCTAATCAGGCCCATGAGGCAGGTGCAAGACTGTTACTCACACCAGAGCTGGCACTTTGCGGCTATCCGCCCGAAGACCTGCTATTCAGGCAAGATTTTTATGCCGCCAACCAGCGCGCCCTGCAATGGTTAGAACAACAGTTGCCAACCGATATCGCGGTGATTATCGGTCATCCGCACACGGTCGCAGGCAAACGTTATAACGCGGCCTCGGTGATCCACTCTGGCAGAATCCAGGCCACCTACCACAAACACAACCTGCCCAACTATAGCGTCTTTGATGAAGAGCGTTATTTTGAAGCGGGCGATCTGCCCGTCGTATTTGAATGGCATGGTGTGCGTTACGGTATTTTAATCTGTGCCGATAGCTGGGAACCAGCACCGGCGCTGCAAGCCTTGCAAGCGGATGCGCAAGTGCTGTTGACCATCAATGCCTCTCCTTACCACCTGCACAAACAACAAACCCGTTACCAGGTACTGCGTGACCGTATCAAGGAAACCGGCCTGGCGATGGTTTATGCCAATATGGTTGGCGGCCAGGATGAACTGGTGTTTGACGGTGCCTCGTTCAGCATGAATAGTCAGGGTGCGTTAGTACAAGAACTGCCGATGTTTGAAGAACACCTGGGTTACCTCACCCTGCAACAAACGCAACCAATACTGACAGACATCAGCCAACCATTATCGACAGAGGCAACTGTATACAAAGCCTTGGTGCTGGGCTTGCAGGATTACGTCAACAAAAACAAGTTCCCGAGCGTCGTGCTGGGACTGTCCGGCGGTATAGACTCTGCGCTGACGCTGGCGATTGCCGTCGATGCGCTGGGCAAAGAACGCGTCAAAGCCGTGATGATGCCATCAGAATTTACCGCCGGGATCAGCGTCGAAGATGCTGCTGAAATGGCGCACCTGGTAGACGTCGATTACAGCGTATTACCCATCAAGTCGCTGTTTGAAGGCTTTTGTGCCACCTTGGCTGATGAATTCGCGGGCAAAGCATTTGACACCACTGAAGAAAATTTGCAGGCACGTATACGCGGCATGTTACTCATGGCGCTCAGCAACAAATTTGGCAGCCTGGTGCTCACCACCGGCAACAAGTCTGAAACGGCCGTTGGCTATAGCACACTGTATGGCGATATGGCTGGCGGCTTTGCCCTGATTAAAGATGTGCCAAAAACACTGGTATATCGGCTGGCCACTTATCGTAATCAGTTAGGCCCGGTGATTCCAGAGCGCATTATCACGCGCGCGCCAAGTGCAGAACTGCGCGCCAACCAGACCGACCAGGACAGTTTGCCGGCCTACGAAGTACTGGATGCCATTATGGAAGCCTACGTTGAAAAAGATCTTAGCGTAGAGGCCATTATCGGCCTGGGCTACACACAGGCTGACGTACAGCGTGTCACGCGCCTGATAGACCGCAACGAATATAAGCGCAGGCAAGCCGCGGTGGGCGTGCGCATTACCGAGCGTGGCTTTGGCAAAGACCGCCGCTACCCAATTACCTGCAATCTGGCTTTTTAATTCGAAATCACTGTGACATTTGAATAAAAAGCACTGCTTGCGTAGAATACTAGACAAAGATTTATCCACGGAGCGCGTATGAAAAAAGTAGAAGCCGTCATTAAACCCTTTAAACTGGATGAAGTACGTGAAGCCTTGTCTGCCATTGGCGTCAATGGGCTGACAGTCACAGAAGTCAAAGGGTTTGGTCGTCAAAAAGGCCACACCGAGCTTTATCGCGGTGCAGAGTATGTGGTGGATTTCCTGCCAAAAATCAAAATTGAAGTCATTTTAGCCACTGACATGGTAGATGGCGCGATCGAAGCAATTATCAAAGCTGCACACACCGGCAAAATTGGCGATGGCAAGATTTTTGTTACTTCTGTCGAACAGGTCATCCGCATCAGAACCGGCGAAACTGGCGAAGCTGCTATTTAATTCAATCAATAATCGTGTGACGCAGCGCAATGCGTCACACAGTGACGTGGCATGGCGCCTGGTATGTCTTACACCCTGATTAAAACCGTACTGTTACTCTCGGCAGCCAACCTGTTTATGTTGTTTGCCTGGTATGGCCATTTGCGCGACCTGCACCAAAAGCCACTGTGGATTGCCATTATTGCCAGCTGGAGCATTGCCCTGATTGAATACTGCTTTCAGGTGCCTGCCAACCGCATTGGCTTTACCCAGCTCAACCTGGCACAGCTCAAGATCTTGCAAGAGGTGATTACGCTGGTCATCTTTGTCCCCTTTGCCGTGATGTATATGCAGCAACCACTTAAATGGGACTATCTGTGGGCAGGCCTGTGCATGATGGGCGCAGTCTACTTTATCTTCAGAACCTGACACTCGATAGCGCCATCCCAAAGACCCCACTCATGTGCTGACCCTAACGGGCTATTTCCCTGCTGACGCCAGATTGTCATAATCCGTCTCAGCAACATTTTAAAAATATCAATCGGGGAAAAATTATGTTTAAGAATCTGTTAGTCGCAGCATCACTGTTGGCCAGCACCTCTGCTTTTGCCACCACTACAACATTCAGCGGTAATGATCACCCAGGTACCAGCTTATCCCACACTGTAAAAATCAACATTTCTTACTTGGACGGCAGCTTTGATCTGACCGGCGTGTTAGACCCAAGCCTGAGATTGCTGCACGAAAACAACTCCGGTTTGTATCAAGGCCTGACAATCATCAGTGATGCAGACGATACATTTACCTATGCGCCTATCCTGACACCATTGGTAGACCTGGACTTGACCAGATACACATTCAGCGTGTCTAACCTGGCTGCAGGCAACTATACACTGCAGTTCAACCTGATTGCCGGTGGCCACTACGAAGGTAGCTACACCATCAATCCAATCACTGTACCAGTGCCAGAACCAGAAACTTACGGCATGATGTTCGCCGGTTTGGCTTTGATGGGTGCGATTGCTGTACGCCGCCAAAGAAAAAACTAATAATGCGNNGCTGGCAATCAAGCAAGCGACGCAGCAAATACTTCCCTAACCAAGTCTAAATCATCTTGCGTATCGACTCCGCTCGCAGGAGCATGATCCGTGACCGTGACTGCAATCTGGTAACCGTGATACAACACGCGTAATTGCTCCAGGCTTTCAATTTTCTCCAGTGTAGTCACTGGCAGGCTGGCATATTGCTTTAAGAAGCCCACACGATAGGCATAGATACCAATATGGCGATAGGCAGCAGGACTTTGCCTGTATTCCGCATCACGCGGAAACGGGATTGCAGCACGGCTAAAATACAAAGCTTGCTGTTTTGCATTTAACACCACTTTGACCACGTTTGCGTTATCGAAAACTTCTGCCTCATGGATAGGATGGCAGGCGGTGGACATTACGGCTTGCGGATCATTCGCCAGGGTTTGTGCGACCTCATTAATCAATAGCGGATCTATCAGCGGCTCATCGCCCTGCACATTAACCACGATCACATCGTCCGGCCAAGCCATTTTTGCGACCACTTCAGCAATACGATCGGTGCCAGACACATGATCCTGACGCGTCATGACAGCATTGAAGCCATGCTGCTGAGCAGAATGCATAATGTCTAGATGATCTGTCGCAATCACGACTTCATTCGCCATGCTTTTTGCCGCCTGCGCAGCAACCCGGATTACCATCGGCTTGCCAGCGATATCCAGTAACGGTTTACCCGGTAAACGGGTGCTGGAAAAACGGGCAGGAACAACCACCTTAAACATCGTTATTCGCTATACTCGTGCTCATCCAGGCGGCGAGCTTCATCTTCGAGCATGACCGGGATACCATCCCGCACCGGATAGGCCAGGCGTGCATTTTTTGAGACCAGCTCCTGCTTTTGCTTATCGTAAACCAACGGCCCTTTGGTCACTGGACAGACCAGGATTTCCAGTAATTTAGGATTCATTTTTGACTTCCTTTGCATGCTTGTGTTTCAACAGGCCAATGACAGACTCTGCCAGTGATTGATCATGGCCAACAGGACTTAGTTCAGCCGACATGGGCAGAAACCAGGCGTTTTCCAAGCCCAGATGCTGACATTTTACGGCATCTTTCTCTGTCATCAGTATGGTTTTTCCGCGCAACGCTATAAAGTCGGCCTGGCTATAGGCATAATGATCTGCCAGCGGACGTTGTTCGCAGCCCAGGCCCATGGTCGCCAGCAGGTCAAAAAAGCGCTGCGGATGTCCGATACCAGCCATCGCCACCAAGGTCTGCTCAGCGGACTGCCCACGCAGTCGCTCAGTGCTGGTCTCGCTGGAAAAATCAGCAACCGACGTCCATGTACCCGTGCGCAAGCGCAGCTGGTAAGTGTTCACAGGCGCGGGCGTGGCAGGCAATTGCCCGGTTTCGACCACCAGGTCGACCGAGCGCAAACGACGCAATGATTCACGCAAGGGGCCAGCTGGCAATAATCGCCGATTGCCTATGCCCAATGGCCGCTGCACTACTGCAATTTCAATATCGCGCTGCAAAGCATAGTGCTGCAAGCCATCATCACAGATCAATACATTCACCTCGGGATGTGCCTTGAGTAATGCCAGGCCACCAGCAGCGCGTGTAGGGTCCACCCACACCGGACAGCCCGTACGGCGGGCAATCAATACCGGCTCATCGCCGCACAGTGCTGGCTCGCTTTCAGGCCTCACCTCACCTCTATGCTGACCACCATAACCACGGCTCAAGATTCCAGGTGCATAGCCGGCATCACGTAATTGCTGCGCCAGGTAAATCACCAACGGCGTTTTACCGACACCGCCCACAGAGATATTGCCAACAATGATCACCGGTACCGGCAAAGCCTGGCTTGAAAATAAGCCGACACGGTAACCATAACGCCTGCCCGCTGCCAACAAGGCAAATAACCACGATAACGGCAACAGCAGGCATTGCGCCCAGCCGCTTGTTTGCCATTGCCGCTCAAACCAGGTGCGCAACATTAGTCGTCTTGAAACTGCTTGTGATAAAGCCTGCTGTAATAGCCGTTTTGTGCCAGCAAGGTTTGGTGTGACCCGGTTTCAATAATGTCACCATGATCCATGACAAAAATTCTGTCGGCGTTCTCCACCGTACTCAATCGATGCGCAATCACAATCGTCGTGCGGTCACGCATCAGGCGATCCAATGCCATTTGCACATGCAACTCTGATTCACTGTCTAACGCAGAAGTCGCTTCATCCAGTAGCAATACCGGTGCGTTCTTTAAAATAGCCCGTGCAATCGCCAAACGCTGGCGCTGGCCGCCGGAGAGCCGTACACCACGGTCACCGATTTCGCTTTGCAGGCCTTGTGGCATTTGCTGGATAAACTCCCAGGCATTGGCCGCTTTAGCGGCATCTATGACTTCTTGCTCGCTGGCATCGCGCAAGGCACCATAGGCAATATTATTAAAAATGCTGTCGTTAAATAACACAATATCCTGGCTAACCAGTGAAAACTGCGCGCGCAAATTGTCGAGCTGATAGTCCCGCACATTGTGGCCATCCAGCAACACGATGCCCTGCTGTGACTCGTAAAACCGCGGCAACAAATTCACCAGCGTGGTTTTACCGCTGCCGGAGCGCCCAACCAACGCGACTTTTTCACCCGCTGCAATCTCAAAACTCAAGGCAGACAAGGCATCTTTTTTGGCTTGCGGGTAACGCACGGTGACTTGATCAAAACGCAATGCGCCTTGGGCGCGAGCGACCTGATAGCGACCTTGATCGACTTCGTTATCAATATCCAGCACATCAAATACACTTTGCGCGGCCGCCAGGCCTATCTGCAAATCTTCATTGGCGGCGGTGATGTGCTTGATTGGTGCAATCAGCATCATTAACGCACCGACAAAGGCAGCAAATTCGCCGACGGTAAACTGTGCCAGCGCATAAAAAACCACCAGGCCCAAGGCCACAGCAGACAGAATTTCAATGACAAAGCTATTGAGGCCGGAGATTCTGGCGGTACGTAATTCCAGTTGGCGGTTACGGCTCACCACTTCACCAAAGCGGTCATTCTCGAACGCCTGCGCGCCAAAAATCTTGACGATACGCTGCGCAGCAATGGCCTCTTCTGCCGTTTTGGTAATCTCGCCAACCGCCTGTTGTACTTTTTTAGCATTCGCCCGCAACTTAGGCGTGGTGCGCGCCAGGTAAAAACCCATCAATGGGGCAACCAACGCAAAAATCAGCGTCAGGCGCCAATCCAAATACAGCATGTAGCCGATCAGGCCAACCACCGTCAATACATCGCGCAACACGTTGAGCGCAGAGCGTGTAACTACCGTAGACAGGCGTTCAATATCGTAGGTCATTTTGGAGACCAGCAAGCCATTGGAGTTAGCATCAAAAAAACTCACCGGCAACATCAGCAATTTGGCAAAAATTTGCTTGCGCAAGACTTCCACCACCCGCCTGGCCACCGTGCGCAGACTGTACACAGAAAAGAATCCGGCCACGGCCCTGATCGCCATCAGGCCAAACAGCATCAAAGGCAACACATAGGCATCATGATCGACAGACTTGGCAAAGCCTTCATCAGTGACCTTTTTAATCAAAGCCAGGAATAGCGTATTACTGGAGGCGAGAATGCCGGTAGATACCATGGACAATGCAAAATGCATCTTGTAGTGCCAGGCATAGGCAAACAAGCGCTTGTAGAGCAAGACAGGATTCGTAACGATGACTGATTCAGAAGCGGGCTTACGCGCCATGCGATTTTCTCGGGCAGACTAAAAACAAACAGCCCGCCATGATTGACGGGCTTGTTGAGGGATCACAACCATGTGAGCCCAGTGATACATTAGCGGGAATTCACCTGCGTCGCAAACGTAATATGCGTGTAATTGGCCATGCGCGAAGCTTCCATAATATTCACCACGGACTGATGCGTGGCCTTGGCATCGGCGTTGATAATAATGGTGGGCTCTTTACCTGTTGGCCCTTCGGACCCCACTTGCGTCAGCACCGCAGCCAGGTCAGAGACGACTGCACCATTGGCCTCTTTGCCATTTACCAGGTAGCGGCCATTTGCATCCACCTCTACCGTAATGGTCAATGGTTTTTCCTGCGGTGCACTGGCATCAGCCGTTGGCAAATTAATTTGCAATTCGCTGGTACGTGAGAAAGTGGCACTCACCATTAAGAAGATGATAATCACCAGCAGCACGTCGATCAGTGGAATAAAGTTGATTTCCAACTCTTCGTTACGGACACCACGTTTGAAATTCATGAAATTGCCTTTGTGTTCAATATGCGGTGAAGCCGCCGAGCGCAGCAATCACCTTATCCACGATGATTCTAGCCACGGTCACCATGGATGATTTCTACCAGTTTAATCGCTTGCTGCTCCATATCGACCAGGAAGCCATCAATTTTGCCGCGGAAATAACGGTAGGCAATCATGGAAGGCACCGCCACCACGATACCAGCTGCCGTGTTATACAGCGCCACAGAAATACCGCGCGCAAACTGCGCCACGTCATGGCCACTGTTGGTAAACGAACCGAACAACTCCACCATACCGATCACCGTACCCAGCAAACCGAGCAAAGGTGCCACAGTCGCAATGGTGCCCAGTGTTGGCAGGTATTGTTCCAGTTTGTGCGCCACCGCACGGCCGGTTTCTTCAATCGCCTCTTTAGTCACTTCACGTGAGTTATTCATATTGGCCAAAGCACTGGCGAACACTTTACCCAACAAGGAGTGCGCTTCCAGACGGCTCAACGTTTCACGCGTCACACCACCCTGCTTTAACCAGTTTTGTACTTCTGGCAGTAATTGCTCAGGGGTGACGACCGAGGCTCTTAATGCCCAGAATCGCTCGACGATAATAGCCAAGGCAATCACGGAAGCAATAATCAGAGGCCAGATGGGCCAGCCGGCCGCTAAAATAATTTCCCACACAGCAAACACTCCAGTTGTTTTTAAACTTTCGCTACTTTAGCGTTAACCAGGCCAGAGGGCAAGTTTTGTCCGGTATCTACCCCGTTACAATGCGCCTGCTACAGCTTGATCAGTAGTCTCCCAATAATGCGGCTCGACTGCGCGCCAGCGAATGACTTGTGGCCGTTGGCCGTGCGTAAATTCCAGCACAATGGCGCCATCATGGTCTGAGCGCAGTGTTTGGCTGCCCAATGCCTGATACCTGGCCATCACTTCAGGCTTGGGATGGCCAAAACGGTTGCGGTATCCAACGGTGGCAATCGCTATTTCGGGCTGTACCTGCCGGATAAAGGCGGGGCTGGAGGATGTTTTACTGCCATGATGCGGCATGGTCATGACATTGGAACGCAGCGCCTCAGGCGAAGACTCAAGCAAGACATGCTCGGCATATTGCTCAATATCGCCCGTCAACAACACACTGCCATGCGCTGAAACCACCTGAATCACACAGCTTTTGTCATTGTCTTTCACCTCGGGGGCCAATGACGGCGTCGGATAAAGCACATTAAAAGAGACTTGGTCCCATTGCCATTGCTGACCAGCATGACACGCGATGCGTGGGATAGCACTTGCCGGGATGCCGCTCGCAGAGTGAATCTGCTGCAACTGCGTAAAGAAACTAGCATCAGATGTCAGCGAGCTCACTATTTGCTTAGCCGCGATGCCCGACAACACAGAGGCCATGCCACCGACATGATCATTATCATCATGTGAGACTACCGCCAGATCCAGCTGCCTGAGGCCTAAATGCCGGAGATAAGGCAGGACGATGCGTTGGCCAGCGTCACTTTGTGCGTTATAAGCAGGCCCGGCATCGTACAGCATGGCATGTTGTGCCGTTTGTACCAGCACACTCAGGCCTTGGCCGACATCCAGCACGGTGACACGCATCTGACCGGGCTGCAAGCTTGAAGAAACCGGCAAACAGAGCGGCAACCACAACAGCAAACCGGCCCAGCGCAAGGGCCAGCCGCGCGGCATCAGCCAAACCAATGTGCCCAGCATCGCCAGCAGCCATGCCCACATGGGGGGCGTCGCCAAATGAGCCACCGCCCAGGGCAATTGATGCAGCCACACTAATGCGTGCGCACAAACCTGCCACAATCCGGCCGCCCACTGCAGCAAGAAATCGAAGGGCAACACCGCCCCGGCAATCGCCAACGGCACCACGCCCAAACTCACCAGCGGGATTGCCAACCCGTTTGCCAGCGGTGAGACCAGAGACAGTTGATTGAATAGCATGACCAGCACCGGCACAAATGCCAGTGTAATGATCCATTGCGTGTGTATTGCTGCCCGCCACCAGGGCGCCGGGCGCAAACGCCCACCCATGGCAAACGCCAGTATTGCCACCGCACTAAAAGACAGCCAGAAACCCGGCGCCATGACCGCCCAAGGGTCCAGCAGTAGCACTACCCACATGGCAACGCAAAGTATCCATGAAAAAGGCAATCGATGCTTCAGGCTCAGCATCACCAACACTGTGAGCAGCATATACAGCGTGCGCTGGGTAGGAATAGAGAAACCGGCCAGTGCAGAATAGGCGACTGCCACCAGTGCACCGCCTGCACTCGCGGCTAAGCTAGAGGGTAGGCGCAGGGCCCAACGTGGCCGTAAACGCCATAGCCAGCCGATACACAAATACCCTAACGAAGCCAGCATCGTAATATGTAGGCCTGAGATCGAGACCAGGTGATTAATGCCTGTATCGACGAATAACTGCCAGTCCGCGCGTGCAATCTGGCTATCATCACCGATCACCAGCGCACGCACTACTGTACTGGCTGGCGAGGTGCCCAAGATCCGTTCGATACGGTCGCCGACACTGGCGCGCCAGCGTGCAATCAATGCGGCAGGCTGCCAGACCAGCGCTTGCAATCTATGCATAGGCGCTTTGGTGATAATCGAACCGCTAGCCCCGATTTGGTTAGCCAGGCACCAGGCGGCATAATCAAATCCATGCGGATTACGCGTGGCGTGTGGCCGTTTAAGCCGGACGCTGAATTGCCAGCGCTCACCCGCTTGCAAACGCGGCATGACGGCGACCGGTTTTTCAGCGTCACCGCGATAAGACTGCTCATATAAATTGAGGCGCACTTTTGCCGGTAGCGGGCAGGAGGGATTAAAACTACGCACTATCGCCACATCTACATGTTGGCCGCGTGCATCACGCTCGGGCACGCTGACAATATCACCCTGTACGGTGATCACCTGCTGCTCGCAAGCAACAGGTAAAGCCGATTGTAATCGCCACCAGGCACGTGCTTGCGCATAGGCAAATGCCAGTGCAGCAATCAGTACGACCAGCCACAAGCTGCGCAGTAATGTTTGAACGGGAAAAGAAAAAGGAACGCCTGGAACACGGGCCGGTATCCGGCCGAATCGGCATAGACTCAGCGTAATGAGCGCGGCCAACCACCCGGCCCAGACTGTCAGCGACCACAGCTGGGGTTGTTGCTGAAATAGCCAAACTCCAAACAGTAATCCGACTGTGGCGCCTGGCAGCATACGGTCGCGCTAACTGGCAGTCACATCCTGTGGCGAAGATGCCATGGCTTGCAGTGTGCCATCCTGCAAACGATATTGCCGGTGCATGCGCGCTGCCAGTGCCAAGTCATGCGTGACGACCACCAGCGCAGTGCCTTGTTGCGACTGTATTTGCAGCAATAACTCAAACACCTGCTCTGCCGTTTGCCTGTCCAGGTTACCGGTCGGCTCATCAGCCAGGATACAACGCGGCTGCGTCACTAGGGCACGTGCCAGTGCTGCGCGCTGACGCTCTCCACCGGAGAGCTCACCAGGCGTATGTTCCAGCCGGTGTGACAACCCAACCAGCGACAAGTAATGTGCTGCCTGTGCCAACGCGTCTGCTCTTGGCATGCGGCGAATCAACAATGGCATCGCCACATTTTCCAGCGCGCTAAACTCGGGCAGTAAATGGTGAAACTGGTAGACAAACCCCAGATACTGGTTACGCATGGCACTCTTGTCACGTTCGGACAAACTGGTCAGCGGTTTGCCCAGCCACTGTACGTCGCCCTGTGTCGGCGCATCCAGCCCGCCCAGCAAATGCAGCAAGGTACTTTTACCGCTACCCGAAGCACCGACAATCGCCACATGATCGCCCGCCGCCAATTGCAGATTGACGCCAGTCAATACCGAGGTATCCAGGCCTTGATAGGTTTTCGCCAGGCCCTGGCATTGCAATATCAACTCACTCATAACGCAAGGCCTCCGCCGGATTCATGCTGGCCGCCCGCGCACTTGGGTACAAGGTGGCGACCAGGCTGAGCAAAATAGACAAACCGACAATTGCCGTCACATCTGACCACATCAGTTTGGAAGGTAAATCACTGATGTAATACACATCTTTGGACAAGAACTGTACATTAAATGTGCGCTCTATCCATGGCACCACGGTTTCAATATTCAACGCCAGTATCACGCCCAGCACCGCACCAGACACCGTGCCTATGATGCCGATCATCGCGCCCTGCACCACAAACATCTTGCGGATGGCTTGCGGCGTAGCACCCATGGTGCGCAAAATCGCAATATCCGCACGTTTATCCGTCACTGCCATCACCAGCGTAGACACAATATTGAACGCTGCCACCGCCACAATCAGCGCCAGGATAATAAACATCACGCGCTTCTCCAGCTGAATTGCTTTAAAGAAATTGGCGTGCTGTTGCGTCCAGTCTGTCACATAGTAGTTAGGGCCCAGCGCCTGAACCAGCTCACGGCTGACACGGTCGGCCATAAACAAATCGTCCAGTTTCAGGCGCAGGCCAGACACCTGGTCACCCAGGCGGTACAATTTGGCGGCATCATCGAGGTGGATCAATGCCAGCCCGGCGTCATACTCATACATCCCCACCTGGAAAATCCCGGCCACAGTGAACTGCTTGATGCGTGGCACCAGCCCGGCAGGCGTCACCTGCCCTTGCGGTGCCATCAGCACCACTTTTTCACCGACACGCACGCCGAGGGCCATGGCGAGATCTGAACCAAGGACGATATTGAATTGCCCGGCCTGTAAATCTTTTAACTGGCCTACTTTCATCTGGCTGGAAAGCTCGGACACACTGGCTTCCTGCGCAGGCAATACCCCGCGAATGAGCACGCCCTGCACCGCCTGGTCATAGGTCAGCATGCCTTGCGCCATGATATAAGGCGCGACGCCTTCAATCGGGCTGGCGACGGACTTGGGCGGAATGGACCGAATCTGTTGCTGCAAACTTTGCCAGCCCGCCAGGCCGACCTCAAAACCACGCACTTCGATATGCGAGGCGACGCCCAAAATGCGTTTACGCAATTCATCCTGAAAGCCGTTCATGACTGACAAGACAACAATCAGCGCCATCACGCCCAGCGCAATACCCACCATGCTGGTCAACGAGATGAATGAAATGAAATGATTATTACGCTTGGCACGCGTATAGCGCCAGCCTATCCAGTATTCATAAGGTAAACGTTGCAGCAGCGATTGGCCCAACGCAGAAAGTGTGTTCTTCATGCCCGAATCTTAACAGCTTTCAATGGCGCAGCGGAACCCACTCAAGCGTAAAGTCACGCTTAAAAACAGGTTTTCTGACTCGCCATGTCAGTGTCATCTGACCTCAAGTTAGTCCAGGCGCCGACTGAATCCATGCCGTTTTATCTTTAACATGCAACACAGGTTAATGACCTGAACACCATTCTTAAATTGAGGAGATTCGACATGAATAAAGATATTTTCGAAGGCAACTGGAAACAACTCAAAGGCAAAGTCCAGGAACAATGGGGCAAGTTAACCAATGACGACCTGGATGTGATTGAAGGCAAGCGCGATCAAGTCGCCGGTAAAATCCAGGAACGTTACGGCATTACCAAAGACGAAGCCGAAAAGCAAATCAAAACCTGGGAAAGCAAGCATAAGCACTAGGCTTATGTGTAAAAAAGGACAAGCCTGGCTTGTCCTTTTTTACTGCCTGCAAGGCAATCAACCGGTGTTGCGTAAACTGGTGGCAATGCCGTTAATGGTGAGTGGAATCGCCCACTTCAGCTTTTCATCCGTTTCACCATTGCGGTAACGCTGAATCATTTCTACCTGCAAATGATTCATAGGATCAAGGTAGGGCAAACGGTCACGGATAGATTTTGCAATCACCGGCTGACTGGCCAGGCGTTGCGTGGTGCCCAGTAACAGATTGACTGCATCCGTAGTCAGCTTGTGCTCCTGCGCAATCCGGCTGAAAATCTCTTCGCGCAGGTCGCGGTCTTCGAGCAAATGAGCATAATGGCGCGCCACAATCAGGTCAGTTTTAGCCAGCACCATATCCACATTCTGGATCAAGGTATTAAACAATGGCCAATGTGTTTGCATCTCATGCAGCATGGTCAGCCGCGCTTCTTTTAACGCAGGATCCTGCTGCAAAAAATGATGGATGGCGCTGCCCAGGCCGTACCAGCCGGGCAAGAGCAAGCGGCATTGCCCCCAGGAGAATCCCCACGGAATCGCGCGTAAATCCTCGATGCGACGCGTCGATTTACGCGCAGCTGGACGGCTACCTAAGTTGAGTTCGGCAATCTCGTTAATCGGCGTGGTATTAAAAAAGTACTCGGCAAAACCAGGTGTTTCATAAACCAGGCTGCGATAGCTGGTCATGGCGGTGGCAGACAGTGTTTCCATCACACCTTCGAAGGCGCGTCGTTTGCCGGATTCCAGTTGGTCAGCCGGGAATAATGTCGCATCCAGCGTGGCGGCAATCAGTGTTTCCAGATGCTGCCGACCGACTACCGGATCCGCATAACGTGTGGAAATAATCTCCCCCTGCTCGGTCAGGCGAATCTGGCCATCCACTGTGCCTTTGGGTTGCGCCATGATGGCCTGGTAAGTAGGGCCTCCTCCACGACCCACCGTACCACCGCGGCCATGGAACAGGCGCAACTTGACGTTGGCCTGGTTGAACAGCTCCACCAGTGAGATTTCTGCTTTATATAACTCCCAGTTGGAGGTTAAAAAGCCGCCGTCCTTATTGCTATCAGAATACCCCAGCATGACTTCCTGCTCACTGCCCTGGTAACGAATCACGTGGCGGATACCAAGCAGGCTCAGCCATTTGCCCATGATCATGGGTGCATCGCGCAAGTCCGCAATGGTTTCAAACAAAGGCACGATATTCAAATCGACCTGGATATTGGCCGAACCCCACACACCGCGCAACAAACCGGCTTCACGTTGCAGCAAAGCCACTTCCAGCAGGTCAGACAGCGTTTCAGTATGCGAAATAATATATTGCCGCACCGCATACTCACCAAAGCGCTCGCGCATCTCACGCACCGCCACCAGCACACCAATTTCTTTATGCACCAATTCGGAATATTGCTGGAAAGGCGAAAACAGCAAGCGCGGCTGTTTTAGTTCCTCCAGCAAAATGCCGATTTTTTCATCCTCATTAAAGCCCGCATAGTCAAAGTCATGGCCGGCCTTTTGCAATAATTCTGTAATCACCGCCTCATGCACGTCTGAAGACTGGCGGATATCGACCGTCGCCAGATGAAAGCCAAAAGTGCCAATCGCCTTGATCAGCTTGCCCAACCGCGGATAAATCAGGGCTTCGCCATGGTGGGTGCGCAAAGAATCGGCAATGGTTTGCAACGGCGCCAGCAAGGCCTCTGGCGTATCGTAAGGGTCAGCCGTCATGTCTTCAGGCAGCACCCATCCGCCTTGCGGCAGCAGCGTATTGGCCGTGGCCAGCAAACCATCGTGAATACCGTTTAGTGCCAGGCGATAAGGTTCATCCAGCCGGTGTTGCGATTGGTCACGCGACGCTTTGGTCATTTGCAGCACAGCCTCGTCCACGCCGACCACCCGGGTTGACACTGCCAGTTCGCGCTTTAATGCCGCCAGCTCCTGCAAATAAAATCTGAATAAAGTAATGGCCTGCAAGCGCACGCTTTCGCGCAACGTCGCCCCGTTAACAAACGGGTTGCCATCCCGGTCACCGCCTATCCAGCTGCCCATACGCAAAAAGCCGGGCAATGCTACATTGGGCAGCAAGTCAGATAAATCGCGCTCAACGTCTTGCAGAATCTCAGGGATGACATGCAAAAACGTACTTTCGTAATAAGTCAGTGCATTTTCAATTTCATTGAGCACGCTGAGTTTGGAGTAACGCATCATGCGGGTTTGCCACAATGCCGACACCGCGCCTTGCAGCAGCAGGCTATTGCGGGTGCGCTGACGTTCGGAGACCATTTGCGCACGATCTGCCAGCAATTCGGCAATCAGGCGTTCAATATCCAGCACGCTTTTGCGCTGCACTTCGGTGGGGTGCGCGGTGAGCACAGGGGAAATCAGCGCATCCTGTAACAGATGTTTAATCGTATCTGCCGGGATCCCCGCCGCTTTGATTTGCAACAAGGTATATGAAAGCATGCCGGGCGCAGGTGTATTCTGCTGGCAATGCCCTAATTGCTGGCCGTATAAATCCTCAGCCAGGTTCACCAAATGCTTGAAATAGGCCAATGCCCGTACCACACGCACGGTATGCTCCAGACTCAGGCCGGCCAATAACTGCTCCAGGTCTAGCGAGGCTTGCTGGTCATGTGTCTGGTGAAAGCGCAGGGCGGCTTGGCGAATAGACGCAATCTTCTGCGCGACCTCGTCACCTTCAACCTCCAGAATCGCTTTATCGAGCAACTCACCCAGCAATTGAATATTGTCGGTCAATTGGCTGTCTGCCGAAATCATGGCGGCTGACATCGTTGCGCTGGCCGCAAGTTTTTTTATCATGGTGCCTCTCCTCTAGCTCAGTGCTAGCTCCATGCTAGACTAGCAACAAGCAGGCCATATTCAAGGTAACTTTTTTTACTTAAAAATCATGGCGTTAAAGAATAAGAATAGCGCACACGCACCGACATCAGGCGAGGGAGTGCACTGATTTGGCTCTTGTGATTAAAAGTCCGACTGAAAAGCCGAAAAGGGACGAAAAATGGGAACCAGTAAA
Organism: Methylophilus sp. UBA6697; assembly: GCF_002454655.1. Taxonomy (NCBI): domain Bacteria; kingdom Pseudomonadati; phylum Pseudomonadota; class Betaproteobacteria; order Nitrosomonadales; family Methylophilaceae; genus Methylophilus; species Methylophilus sp. UBA6697. Next base: position 63,668 of record NZ_DKJH01000025.1, on the reverse strand, counting down.
ATGATGCAAAATATTGGCTGTACACATCCATGCATACGCTGACTGATTACATGCCTGAGTTTGCTCAGGCATAATAAACACATGGCGCTTATCAACCTCGATCATTGGATACAGCAAATACTGACTGTCTGGCAGTCGCTGTCTGCGCTGGGTCTGTGGCAGCAAGATGCCTTCTTGCTGTTGGTGTGTTTGCTCGCCTGCCTGTTGCTATTTATCACCGGCACCGTGATTGGCCTGTTTGTGCAGTCGCTATGGGGGATTTTTATTTCCAGCCGCCGCCCTGCTGACGAAGATCATAAGTAAGCAATCAATTATTGCGCAGCAGCAGTGCTCAGCCATTGTTGAATGGCCACCAGCTCTGCGGCCACATCCGGGCCGTAATCTTCATATTGGTGACCACCGGTTCTGGCATACCAGTACTTGCTATTCCAGGTATCGCCTTCAATCTTATGCAGCACGGCGTGAATCCAGTTCGCCGTGGTGTCGCTATAGTCCTGCGCGATATTGTGGGCCGCATCCCAGTTGCCAGCTTGCGCCTGCGTCACAGCCTCTAATAACTGTGCCTGGTTAGACATTAACGGGGTACTCAATCGTCCCCTTCTGGATGAATTCGATTTTATAGCCGTCCGGGTCTTCGATAAACGCAATGACAATCGTGCCGTGCTTCATCGGCCCCGCTTCGCGCACCACTTTGCCGCCTTTGGTTTTGACCAGTTCACAGGCTTTGTAAGCATCGTCGACCTCAATCGCCATATGACCATATGCGCCACCCATGTCATAGGCTGTTTTGCCATAGTTGTAGGTCAACTCTAGCACGGTGTTATCGTACTCATTGCCATAGCCGACAAATGCCAGCGTAAATTCGCCATCCGGGTAATCCTGGGTACGGATCAGCTTCATGCCTAGCACGCCCGTATAAAAATCAATCGAACGTTGCAAATCGCCTACGCGCAACATGGTATGTAATACTCGCATTATTGACTCCTTGAGATCCGTGTAACTTCGTTTTAATGTTGGTTTTAATTATTTTTTTTAATGATTGAGTGCAGTGATCCGCACATATTTTTCCATCAGCTGTTCCTGGGTTTCAGGTCGATCCGGGTCTAGCGGAATACAACTGATCGGGCATACCTGCTGACATTGTGGCTTATCGTAATGCCCAACACATTCCGTGCACAAGTCAGGGTTGATTTCATAGATTTCTGCGCCTTGCGAAATGGCCTCATTCGGGCACACTGGCTCGCAAACATCGCAGTTAATACATTCATCGGTAATAAATAACGCCATGACTCTTTAAAATAAGGGATTCTCTATCTGGTATAGCGTTAAGCAGCGACCAGTTTTTGCTTGATTGCAGTTTCGACGCCTGGCGACACAAACTGGTTCACATCACCGCCCAGACGCGCGACTTCGCGCACCAGGCTGGAGGAGATAAACATAAATTCTTCGGCGGGCGTCATAAACAGGGTCTCAAGTTTTGGATACAGCTTGCGGTTCATGCCTGCCAGCTGAAACTCGTATTCAAAATCACTGGCCGCACGTAAACCTCGAATCACCATCTGTCCGCCTTGCGCCTGCACAAACTGCATCAGCAGGCCATCAAAGCCCACCACGCGAATGTTGCTGCCATTAAACACAGACTCGGCCAACGCCACGCGCTCTTGCAGGCTGAACAAAGTCTGCTTGCTGGTACTGCCGGCCACCGCCACAATCACCTCATCAAACAGATTGGCGGCCCTGCGCACAATATCTTCATGCCCCAATGTAATCGGATCAAATGTTCCCGGATACACTGCCACTCTGACTTTACTCATTCACCTTTACCCCGAATATTTTTTTAAGGTGTCCTCGACCTATGCTTCTACTGGCTGCAGCAGATGATAAAACACCTGCCCCGCCTTGCCGGACTTGATCACTTGCCAGCCCGAGTCGGATTTTAACGCATATTCCGCCTCCACATACAGCAAACCATCGTCGGCCAGGTGGCTGGCCAACTGTGGCAACAACTTATCCAGCCACTGTTTATGGTAGGGTGGATCGCAGAAAATCACATCATAGCGCTGTTTGTTTTGCGCCAGAAACTGCAAGGCATCCATTTGCCGCATCTCGGCCTGCGTCGCGCCCAATAAGCGCTGGTTTTGCAGCAATGCCTGAAACGGCGCTTTGGCCAGTTCCAGCATGGTCACTTGCCTGGCATTGCGCGATAGCGCTTCAAAGCCCAGGGCACCCGTGCCTGCAAACAAATCCAGGCAGGCTTTGCCTGTCATCTCCTGCCCTAACCAGTTAAACAAAGTCTGGCGCACGCGGTCAGACGTCGGGCGCAAGCCTTCTGCATCCGGAAATTTGAGTATGCGGCTACGCCAAACGCCGGCATTCAGGCGAACTTGATTCATGAATATGGTTCTATTCGTTAGCAACGACAAAGCATGATTATAAAGGCGTTCTTGCTAGCAGCCACATTTACATGATCATCCATGCAAATGGATCGTGCTATGATTCATGGCAATTAACAAAGGAAAACAGCATGGAATTCTTATTTGGCTTTGGCATATTAGGCAGCCTGATTGCACTGGCACTAGGATTATTTTGGGTATGGATGCTGGTCGATTGCCTGGCCAATCAAAGCGAAGACAAACTGGTCTGGTTTCTGGTGATTTTCTTCCTCAACCTGCTGGGTGCATTTCTATACTACCTGCTGGCACGCAAAAAGCGGCTGGTTTAAAGAATATTAAGCACCATAAAAAAAGCCGACCATGTGGTCGGCTTTTTTATTATTCGGCCCCGACAATCACGGTGGCAAAACTTTCCGGGTGAACACGTCGCTTAAATGCATCATTCACCTGCTGAACCGTCACCTTGGCCACATGATCATTAAAACTATCCAGGTAATCCAGCGGCAGTTGGTAAAAACCAATCATATTCAGGTACTCCAGAATCTTGCTGTTGCTATCTATGCGCAGCGGAAAACCGCCGATCAGGTTATCCTTGGCCGCAGCCAGTTCTTTTTCCGTCACGCCTTTATCCACAAACTGCTGCACCGTCTCTTTCACCAGTTTGAGTGCCTCATCGGCCTGCTCCTTCTTGGTTTGCAGGCCGATCTGGAACGGGCCTAACTGGCTCATCGGCATAAAATAACTATACACACTGTAGGCCAGGCCGCGCTTCTCACGCACCTCTTCAGTCAGGCGCGAAACAAAACCGCCGCCACCCAGAATATAGTTACCCACATACAAAGGGAAAAAGTCCGCGTCACCCCGTTTATTCCCAGGCTGCCCCAGCAGAATATGCGCCTGCACCGCCGGATGCGGCAATTTTTTCACGCTGGCCGAGGCAGGCGCTGTCACTGGTGGCACCGGCGCTACCGCAGCGCTTTGCGGCAATCCAGCACTCAGCCGTGCGGCAATCTGCCTGGCTTGCTCGGTGGTCAAATCTCCCATCATGGCAATCACCGCCGACTTGGCCGTGTAATAGGTTTGGTAAAACTGGCGTAATTGCGCCACCGTCAGCGACTGCACAGTGGAAATTTCACCGTTTTGATCCAGGCTGTAAGGATGCATGCCATACACGGACTGCATAAACGCTTTTTGTGCGATGCTGTCAGGCTCGGTTTCGGCCTCCTGCAGGGCCGCGACGATACGCGCCTGCTCGCGCGCAAGCACTGCTGGCGGAAAATCCGGCTGATGCAATACCAACGCAAACGCATCCAGCGCCGCCTGCTGCTCGCTGGTCAACGTGCGTAACTTGAAACTGGCACGCTCAGCATCAAAACTGCCGCCCAGCACGGCACCAATATCGGCAAAACGATTGGTCAGTGCCTCTTCCTCAAGCCCGCCCGCAACCAACGCCATCAAATGGTGCGTTACCGCCGCCGTACCGCCGGTTTCAGGCTTATCATAGGCACTGCCGGCACGAAAATTAATGCTGACATCCATCATCGGCAGTGAGTGATTTTCAACAAAGTAAACTTCACTGCCTTCCGCGGTTGTCCAATGCTGAATGTTCAGGGCGGCCAAGACATTGGCGGCATACCCTTGCAACACCAGCGCCAAGAGGGCCACTTTCAAAAAACCAATTACGTTCATGCTGTTCCTTGATTCGCCTGTGATGCAGGCGCATTAAATAAAACCAGTAAAAAATAAAATCAAATTAGTGCTGATGCGGACGACCAGCCGGTTTCTGATCAGTGGTCATCGGTTGCGGATCCAGGCTGACCAGAGTCAGTTGATCCGGCAATAAATACTTTTTAGCCACCGCCTGCACTTGTTCCGAGGTCACCGCCTGCACCCTGGCGGCATTGCTCTGCAACAATGACAGCGGATAGCGCATTGTTTCCAGTTGCCCGATTTGCATGGCCTGATAAAACACAGAATCACGTTTATATACATCCGCCGCAATCACTGCGGCTTTCACGCGATGCAATTCAGCGGCCGTCACACCATTATTCTTAAGCTCATCGATTTGCCCCCAAATGGCCTTGATCAAGGCGTCCTGCGAGATGCCATCACTTGGCGAAGCCGCAACTTCAAACGTTGACGTCTGGCCTCGGTTGGTGCTGTCATAGGCGGTATCAATTTCCAGGGCAATGGCCTGCTCGCGCACCAGCTTCTGGTTGAGGCGCGAGGCACCGTTGCCACTCAAAATGCTGGACAACACTTCCAGCGCATAAGGCTCCCAGTCCTGCTCGCTATACGCCTCGCCATTTTTGAGCGCTGGCGCATGAAAGCCCATCACAAAATACGGCAGTTTGGCCGGGGCTTTGACTATGGCGCGACGCTCGCCCAATTGCACAGGCTCCACTTGTGGTTTGCGCGCAGGCAAAGCTTTTGCAAGCAGTTTGCCAAAGTTTTTTTCAGCCAGCGCAAACACCTCCTGCGCCTTCACATCGCCCACCACAACGATCGTCGCATTATTTGGTGCATACCAGGTGCGATACCACTCGCGCGCATCTGCGGCGGTCATGTTTTCCAGGTCATTCATAAAACCAACCACCGGGCGCCCATAAGGATGCGCTCTATACACAGAGGCTTCAAACTGTTCGTTCACGCGTGACTGCGGCTTATCTTCGGTGCGCCAGCGCCGTTCTTCTTTCACCACCTCAATCTCTTTGGCAAACTCGGCATCGGTGATTTGCAAATTCGCCATGCGGTCCGCTTCGAGCTGAAACGACAATGGCAACCTGGACTTTTCCAGTTGCTGGAAATAACAGGTGTAGTCTTTGCTGGTAAACGCATTTTCCTTACCGCCTGCCGCAGCCACCTGGCGCGAAAACTGCCCGGCCGGGACTTTTTTGGTGCCTTTAAACATCATATGCTCCAACACGTGGGCGACACCGGTTTTGCCGTTCACCTCATCCAGCGAGCCCGCGCGATACCACACTTGTGACACCACCACCGGCGCCCTGTGGTCTTCCTGCACAATGACCTTCAAGCCGTTTTTGAGGGTGGTTTGCACAATCTCGGCATGACCCGGTAACGCGTAACTGCTGATCAGCACAGCCAGCAAACAGGGACGCGCTAAATGCCGCGCTAATTTGAGTGGGGTTTTCATGTTGTCCAGATTCAAAATGGAAGGAGAATAAAAAGGATTCAAAAAGTCTTGTTTGTGACCAGCCAGCGCCTGGGTTAGTTCTAGCGCTGCTTAAACAATCACTGCCTGAACAACCATCGCCTGCGCCTAATCGTGGCAGGAAACGCCGATTCAGCTTAAAATGACGATATTACCGAGTTTTCAGCCGCCATGTTCAATCCATTTGCTAAAAAAACCGAGCCCGTCACGCCACCCGAAACAGAAGCCACTAGCCTGAGCTGGACGCAGCGCTTAAAAAACGGTCTGGCTAAAACACGCCAGCAGTTGGGTGGGCAACTGAGCGCGCTGTTTGGTGGCGGCAAGATCAATGAAGACATTTACGAAGAGCTGGAAACCATCCTGCTCACTTCTGACGTCGGTGTAAACGCCACGCAATACTTGCTTGAACAACTGCGCAACCGGGTCAAAAAACAGGATCTGCAAGACACCATTGCGTTAAAACAGGCGCTCAAAGACACCTTGCTTGATCTGCTGTCACCTTTAGAGTCGCCTCTGGAGGTGCGTGGCCACCAGCCATATGTGATGATGATGGTCGGCGTTAACGGCGCTGGTAAAACCACCACCATCGGCAAACTGGCCAAATACCTGCAAGCGCAAGGCCATAGCGTGCTGATTGCGGCAGGCGATACCTTCCGTGCCGCGGCGCGTGAGCAATTGCAAGTGTGGGGCGAGCGTAACGATGTGCATGTGGTCGCGTCTGAAAGTGGCGACCCGGCCGCCGTCATTTACGATGCGGTTAATTCAGCGATCGCTAAAAAAATCGACGTGGTGATTGCCGACACGGCCGGCCGCCTGCCGACGCAATTACACCTGATGGACGAAATCAAGAAAGTGCAACGCGTCATCGACAAGGCATTGCCTGGCGCACCGCACGAAATTTTGCTGGTGCTGGATGCCAACACCGGCCAGAACGCCGTCAACCAGCTCAAAGCGTTCAACGAGGCGCTGGGCGTCACTGGCCTGGCACTGACTAAACTAGACGGCACGGCCAAAGGCGGCGTGATTGCCGCCATTGCCCACCTCAGCCAGCAATCTGCCAGCAAGATCCCGGTACGCTTTATTGGCGTGGGCGAAAGTATTGATGACTTACGCCCGTTTAGCGCCAATGACTTTATTGATGCCTTGATTGATGACTAGCCATGACAGTGTTTAAACTATGATTGTTTTTAATAATGTCAGCATGCGCTATCCCAATAGCGCACATTTGTTCCGCCAGGTCAGCTTTAGCATAGACAAAGGCGATTTTGTGCTGGTCACCGGCCACTCAGGTGCGGGCAAAAGTACCTTACTCAAACTCATGGCGGGCATAGAATTACCTTCCAGCGGCCATATTCTGATTAACCAGCAGGACATCAGCCAGTTACATCCGAATGCGGTGCCTTACCTGCGCCGTCGTTTTGGCCTGGTGTTCCAGGACCACAAATTGCTGTATGACCGCAACAGTTTTGACAATGTCGCCCTGCCGCTGAGCATACAGGGCATTACCGGTGAAGAAGCCGCGCGCCGCGTGCGTGCTGCGCTGGATAAAGTCGGCTTGCTGAATAAGGAAAAAGCCATGCCGATTACACTTTCCGGCGGTGAGCAACAACGGCTGGCCATTGCGCGCGCCGTCGTCAGCCGCCCTTCGATTGTCATTGCCGACGAACCCACCGGCGGACTGGATCAAGCCGCCTCACTGGAAATCATGCAATTACTCAAAGCCTTTAACGATGTCGGCGTGACCGTGGTGATTGCCATGCATGACGTGAGCCAGGTCAGCTCCATTGCCTATCGCACCTTGCATATCGACCAGCAAACCATCAGCGCCATGCCTGCGCAAACGGCAATGTTATGAGTGCCCCATTAACGAGAATAAGCGCATGAAAAACTGGCTCAATCAACACGCGCTGGCCATAGACCTGGTCCTGCAGCGTTTAAAAAGTCACTGGCTGAACACGCTCACCATCTGCATGGTGATCGGCATTACCGCCACCCTGCCCGGCCTGCTATTTGTCGGCCTGGATAACCTGCAAGATATGTCACGCTCGATTAAACAGGATGCGCAAATCAGCGCCTTCCTCAAACCCTCGGTCAACGCCAACCTGATCCAGCGCCTGATTAATGACGTCCAGGCCTTGCCGCAAGTCAAAGAAGTGCGTTATGTGCCCAAAGAAGATGCCATCAAGCAGCTGGGTGCGCAGTTTTTGCAAAAAGACCTGCTGGTGGACTTGCCACAAAACCCGTTGCCAGACGCCCTGTTTATCACCCTGACGGACACGCAACCTGCTTCAGTCAAACCGGTGCAGGACTTGCTGCAAAAACGCGGAGAGGTCGAAGAGCTAGTCATCGACAGCGTCTGGATTGAGCGCCTGCATTCCATGCTGGTGTTGGGCAAACGCATTGCTATCATTTTTGCCAGTCTGCTCGGCATTGCCATGATCACTGTCATCAGCAACACCGTGCGCATGCAAGTGCTCACGCACGAAGCCGAAATTGAAGTCAGCCGCCTGATTGGCGCTACGCATAGTTTTATCCGCCGTCCGTTTTTATATATGGGAGGCGCTTACGGGCTGGGGGGTGGCCTGATTGCCATCGCCCTATTATTCATGATTGTGTGGAACCTGAGACAACCGGTGCAACTGCTGGCAAACAATTACCAAAGCAATTTTCACTTGGTCTTCCACCTGTTTAATGTGGGCGGACTGATGCTGCTCACCACCATTGCGATTGGCTGGATTGCTGCTTTTATTGCGCTGACGCAGAAGCGCTGAACAGTCTTCTTTCGCCTTTAAGTGAGTTGTTTTTTGCTTGCACAAAGCGAAGGTTGTTCTATGAGTAATTCTCTTTCGCCTTTTCGGCGACNNGGTGTCTTCCTCTTTGGTTACTTTCTGGGGGACAAGCACCAGAAAGTGACTCGCCATCAAGGCGAAAGAGACCATACATAACTCAGCCAACATTACAGCCAAAGTCATTCACACATCAAAAAAACAAAAAAGGCGTTACCCCTCAGCAGCATATTCGCCGGAGCAACGCCTTTTCCAATCACTGCGAAACGTAATTCGGTCCGCTACCACCCTCTGGTGGCACCCAATTAATATTTTGTGTTGGGTCTTTAATATCGCAGGTTTTACAATGAATGCAGTTCTGCGCATTGATCTGCAAGGCTTTTTCACCAGCCTGCTCAACAAATTCATACACCCCAGCCGGGCAATAACGCTGCTCTGGCCCAGCGTAACGCGGCAAGTTCACACGTACCGGCATATCGGCCACGCCCAGTTTCAAGTGGCAGGGTTGATGATCGTCATGCGCAATATTGCACAAACTGACCGAACTGAGTTTATCAAACGTCAGCACGCCATCGGGTTTGGCGTAGACCGGCTGACGGCTTTGTGATGCCTCTGCCAGCATGGCGTGGTCGGCGTAATTGTGTTTGAGCGTCCACGGCAAACTGATATTCCAATTCGCCAGCCACATCTCAGCACCTCCCAGCACGGTGCCTGCCCAAGTACCCCAACGGGACAAATACGGTTTCACATTGCGCACCGCATACAACTCTTGCCAGACCCAGGACTCACGCAGCTTTTGCGTATAACTGGTCAACACTTCCGGGCTACCCTGTGCGATAGCCTCAAAGACAGCTTCCGCCGCCAGCATGCCGGATTTCATGGCGTAATGCGTGCCCTTGATTTTGGGCACATTAACCAGGCCAGCACTGCAGCCCAGCAAAGCACCTCCCGGGAAGGCCATTTCCGGCAACGACTGCACGCCGCCTTCAGAAATAGCCCGCGCGCCGTAGCTCAGACGTTTGCCATCCTGCAATAAAGCCTTAAGTTTGGGATGTGTTTTATAAGTCTGGAACACATCAAACGGGGACAAATAAGGATTACGGTAATCCAGGTGCACCACGTAACCGACGGATACCAGGTTCTCACCATGGTGATAAATAAAACCACCGCCACCGGTGTTGGCATCCAGCGGCCAACCCAAGGTGTGCTCAATCAGGCCTTTCTGGTGCAACTCGGGCTTCACGCGCCAGACTTCCTTGAAGCCGATGCCATATTTGGCCGGGCTGGAGGCCGCACGCAAGCCGTAACGCGCTTCCAGCTGCTTGGTCAATGAACCACGTGTACCTTCAGCCACCAGCGTATATTTGGCGCGAATTTCGATACCTGGCGTGTAATTCGCCGTTGGCTCACCTTGTTTGTCCAGACCCATATCACCGGTAATCACGCCTACCATACGGCCATGCTCATCATAGCTGGGCGATTGCGCAGAAAAACCGGTATAAATCTCCACCCCCAGCGCTTCTGCCTGGCCAGCCAACCAGCGGCAGACTTCGCCCAGGCTGATAATGTAATTACCATGATTACCCATGAGCGGCGGCAAGGCCCACTCAGGCATGTCCCAGGCTTTTTCTTCACCCAGCACGACAAAGGTATCTTTATTCACTGGCGTATTCAAAGGCGCACCTAAGGCCTGCCAGTCTGGAAACAGCTCCTGCAAGGCTTTCGGATCCAGCACAGCGCCCGAAAAAATATGGCTACCGACTTCGGCGCCTTTTTCCAGCACGCACACGCCTAGCTCCTGGCCTTTTGCCTGTGCTAATTGTTTGAGTCGAATGGCTGCGGACAAGCCGGCCGGGCCTGCCCCGACAATCAGCACATCGTATTCCATGACATCTCTTTCCATCTCTGCTCCTTCTGTCAGGCAATGGCCGGGATATCGATCAGGTCGCTACGCGTCGCCCCTTGGGTGAACGCCTGGCAAAATGCCAAAAACTGACGGATGCCACCGGTCTGATATTTTTGCCTGTGCCATAAAAAATAAAAATTGCGGTGAAACTGCAAACTGTGGTTTTCAATCGGCACCAGGCTACCGCGCCTGAACGCGTCCTTAAGTGCCAGCCTTGAAATGCAGCCAATGCCGAGCCCGGACTCCACCGCGCGTTTGATCGCTTCGGTGTGCTCCAGCTCCAGCGTAATATTGAGCCGTGAATAATCCTGCTTGAAGGCACGGTCAAACGTCTCGCGTGTGCCCGAACCTCTTTCACGCACGATCCACGGTTGCAACAATAAATCTGACTTGTGGATGGTTTTTCCTGTTTGCGCAACCTGCGCCAGCGGATGCGTGGGCGCCGCAAAAATCACCAGTTCGTCGGCAATCCAGGGTGCGACGGCAATATCCGGGTGATTACACTCGCCCTCTATCATACCCAAATCCAGTGTATGATTTGCAATCTGCTCGACGATAGTACGTGTGTTTTGGACCTGCAACTGGATGTGACTTTGCGGATATTGCTGCAAAAATTTGGCTACCAGCAAAGTGACCAGGTAATTTCCCACGGTCAGCGTCGCGCCAATTTTGAGATGGCCATAGCCCTGCTGTCCCTGCAACATACGCTCAATTTCGCGCGCCCTGTCCAGCAACTCGACCGCTTTGGGCATCAGTTGCTGACCGGCTTCATTGATACGCAAAGACTTGCCGACACGGTCAAACAACTGGATATCAAATTGTTTTTCCAGCTCGATCAGGGCGGTGCTGGCGGCTGACTGCGACAAGGCAAGCTGATCACAGGCGCGCGACACACTGCCCGCGCGACTGATCGCAACAAAAATTTCCAGCTGTCTGAGTGTGTACTTCATTGAAGGATAAAGGATTGCACGGCATTTGCGCCGCATAAAAATCAATCTAAAAAATAGATATATATTATTATAATAATCAATTTAATAAATATTACAAGCTGGCTTAAAATACGCGGTTACGAGTAAAACCCCAACAAAGGCAAACGTTTTATGAAAGCACTAGTAGCGATCAAACGGGTCGTTGATTATAACATTCAAGTCCGCGTCAAAGCGGATGGCTCAAATGTGGATATTGATGGCGTCAAAATGGGCGTCAATCCGTTTGATGAGAACGCGATTGAAGAGGCAATCCGCCTCAAGGAAAAAGGCATTGTGACTGAAATCGTTGCCGTCACCATCGGTGCCGCAGTGAATCAGGACATCCTGCGCCATGCGTTGGCCATGGGTGCTGACCGTGCTACGCTGATTGAAACCACAGACAGCCTGCAACCGTTGGCCGTTGCCAAGGTACTCAAAGCCGTGGTCGAACGCGAGCAGCCGTCGCTGATCCTGCTGGGCAAGCAAGCGATTGATGATGATGCGGGCCAAACCGGCCAAATGCTGGCCGCCTTATTGAAACTGCCACAGGCCACTTACGCTTCACAAATCACGATTGCCGACAATCAGGCCACCGTGGTCAGAGAGATTGATGGCGGCACGCAAACATTAAGCGTAACGCTGCCAGCCGTGATTACTGCAGACTTGCGTTTGAACGAACCGCGCTACGTCAAATTGCCTAACCTGATGATGGCCAGAAAAAAACCGATTGAAACCATTGCACTGGATTCCCTCAACCTTGCACTCACCAACAGCGTGCAGCAACTGAAAGTGGCGGCACCGCCAGAGCGCCCGGCAGGCATCATGGTGAAAGACGTGAATGAATTATTGAGCAAATTGCGTACGCATGAGGGGATCATTGCATGAGAACACTGATTATTGCCGAGCATGACGGCCAACATTTGAATGAGCAAGTCGCGCGTGCCGTGACAGCTGCACAACAGTGGCAGCAACCGGTAGATGTATTGATTGCGGCGGCGCAAACCGATGCATTGGCCGCCCAGGCAGCCGCCTTGCAAGGCGTGAGCAATGTACTGGTTGCCACGGATGCCGCCCTGCAACACCCGACTGCTGAACACCTGGCTGACCTGATTGTGCCACTGGCCGCTAATTACAGTGTGGTGCTGGCTGCGCACAGCGCGTTCAGCAAAAACGTGTTGCCACGAGTAGCCGCCTTGTTGGATGTCAACATGCTGTCCGACGTACTGGAAATCGTCAATACCAATACTTATGTGCGTGGCATTTACGCAGGCAACGTACTGGCGACCGTGCAAAGCAGCGATGCCATTCAAGTGCTGACCGTGCGCGGCAGCAAATTTGCCGCGGCAGCCACGGGTGCCACCGCAGAGCAAAAAGCCATTGCAACGCCAGCTGTTCCGCAAGGTAGCCATTGGGTATCAGAAGCCTTTAATAAATCAGAGCGCCCCGCACTGACAGCCGCCAAAGTAGTGGTTTCCGGCGGTCGTGCATTGGGCAGTGCTGATGCATTTGCACAAGTGATTGCACCATTGGCAGACAAACTGCATGCCGCCATTGGCGCCAGCCGTGCCGCGGTGGATGCCGGTTATGCACCGAATGACCTGCAAGTCGGCCAAACCGGTGTCGTGGTTGCGCCTGAGCTGTATATCGCCGTCGGCATCTCCGGTGCCATCCAGCATGCCTACGGCATGAAAGACAGCAAAGTGGTGGTCGCTATTAACCAGGATCCGGAAGCACAAATCTTCAAGATCGCAGATTACGGCCTGGTGGCTGACTTGTTTGAAGTCGTACCACAACTCACAGCTGCGCTATAATAGAATCCTTAGAATAAACCCTTTTAAATTCAATCCCTTTGCCTAGTCGCGAGTAAAAGAAAAGACATGAGTAATAAAAAATATTCCACCGAAACGATATTGAGCGTTCATCACTGGAACGACACCTTATTCAGCTTTAAGGCCACTCGCGACCCAGGTTTGCGTTTTGAAAACGGCCAGTTTGTCATGATTGGCATGGAAGTAGATGGCCTGCCACTGACACGTGCTTACAGTATTGCCAGCCCAAACTATGAAGAACATCTGGAATTCTTCAGTATCAAGGTGCCAAACGGCCCGCTGACTTCACGCCTGCAACACCTGAAGGTAGGTGATCCGCTGTTGGTCAGCCGCAAGCCAACCGGTACACTGGTGACACACGATTTGAAACCAGGTAAAAACCTGTACTTCTTCTCGACTGGTACTGGTCTCGCCCCTTTCATGAGCCTGATCCAGGACATCGAAGTGTATGACCGTTTTGAAAAAGTCATCCTGATTCACGGCGTACGTTATGTCAACGAATTGGCTTACGAAGAGTTCATCACTAAAGATTTACCGAATAATGAATTCTTTGGTGAAGAAGTGCGTAACAAACTGATTTACTACCCAACAGTGACGCGTGAGCCTTTCAGAAACCAGGGCCGCCTGACGGACCTGGTGGAAAGTGGCAAACTGTTCGAAGATATTGGCTTGCCGCCATTAAACCCGGAAACGGATCGCGCCATGATTTGCGGTAGCCCGGCCATGTTGGTTGATACGGCTGCGATGCTGGACAAACGCGGCTTCAAAGTTTCACCACGTATTGGTGAACTTGGCGACTACGTGATTGAGAAGGCTTTTGTAGAGAAGTAAAGCTCTTCACCTGGCTGTTATCCCTTGATAACAGCCAGCAACTCCTCCCATTACTATTCGCGCTTCGCGTCCTTCATCCCCAGCGCAGCAATCATCGCCAGCGCAAACACCACCGATAACAGTAAAAAGCCTTGTGCATAGGCCTCAAAAATGCCTGGCGTCACCATGCCTAACACGCGTTCGCGCCATTCCATAAACACCGCCATCATGGTCACACCAACCACGCCACCTAACTGCCTGGCATAACTGACAACCACCGAAGACTGTCCTAACTGGTGCGGTTCCATTTCATGCAAGGTCGCCAGGTTGAGCGCAGGTAAAATCAGGCCCAGGCCGATGCGGCCAACCACTGTTGCGGCCACAATATCCCAATACTGCACCTGCCTGGCCGCCAGCGCAAACACCAGGAATGACGCACCAAAGACCATCAGCCCTGCCAGCGTGATGCGTCTGGGTGAAAAGCGGTCAGCCATGCGCCCGGCAAATGGAATCGTCAACACCAGCGCCAAGCCGGAAGGCAGCAATAACAAGCCTGCATCCGTCGCCGAATAAGCCATCGCATTTTGTAAAAACACCGGAATCAGGTAAGTCGACGCATACAAGCCAAAACCATAAGCAAATGCCACCAGCGTGCCCCGGCTGAAAGTGGGCCGGTTGAATAAATGCAGCTGGATAATGGCGTGTGGCAACTGATGGGCATGGCGCAGGTAACAGATCATGGACACCACAGTCAGTGTCGCCTGCCCCCAGGTCCAGGCCGACGCCAGCCCGCTATGGTGCAAACTGGAGACAAATTCCACCAGGCCGATGGTGGCGGCCGACAGCCAGCCCAGACCCGGCCAGTCAAATGGTTTGATGGGATTTTTGCGCGGCGCGGGTAGCCAGCGCCAGGCGCATAATAATGCAATGAGCGCAAACGGTACGCCAAGCAGAAAAATGGCATGCCAGCCAAACTGGTCGAGTAACCAGCCACTGATAGACGGTGCAACGGCTGGCGTAAACGCAATCCCAACGATCAGAATGCCAGAGGCGCGCCCCTGGATATTAGGCGGAAACAAGCGCATCAGCGCCATGACGCCCAATGGCTGTAACACACCAGCGGCCAGGCCTTGCAACAAGCGCGCAATCACAACCTGTACAAATGAATGTGCATAAAAACCACCGACGCTGGCGGCAATCAGTAGCCACAACGTAGTGATAAATACGCGACGCAAACCGAAACGTTCCAGCCACCAGGCTGCTGGTAGCATGCCTATGGTCATGGCCGCCAGAAATGCCGTCATCGCCCACTGTACATGGTCTTGCCCCAGGTGGAAGGTATGCGTCAACGCAGGCACAGCCACATTGAAGCTCGACGTACACAGGACGCCCGCAATCGTGCCAACGCCGATAATCAGCAGCACCATCCATTTATACCGCTCACCATAGCGCTGCGACAGCGCCTCAAACGAAAGAACTTGTGTATTAGCGTACATGATGACTCACGATTTATTGATGGATGATTGTGATCTGACCTCACGCGGACCATAGCATGCATTTTTTGCAGAGTCACCTGCTGAGACCCTGCAAAAAATGCAGGGTTCGCTTGCCTTTGAAGCGATCACGCCCTCATCTTCTGCTGGAAATAAGTTGTAACCATATGATTTATTTGAATAACGTTCAAACCCACTTATGCCTTGCAGGTTGGCATTCTTATTGCAAAAAAAGCTTATTTAAACTGGGAGCCATTGTGAAACGTTTGATCATGTATACCTGCCTGGCCTTGCTGACCGGTGCCGCTTTTGCCGACGAAGCTCTGGATAACGAATTGGCCGGCCTGCAACATGCCTGGGCAAAAGCCACCTACCACACCAGCAAAGACCAGCAAGAAGCCTCTTTTAAAACCCTGAGTGAACAGGCACACCAGCTGACGGCGAAAAACCCGGAGGCCAATGAGGCGCAGATATGGGAAGCCATCGTCCTCAGTGGCTACGCCAAAAGCATGGGGCCACTCCATCCGGTCAATGCCCTGAAAGCCGCTGAGCAGGCACGCGACTTGTTACTCGCCAGCATTAAAACCAATCCACAGGCACTCAATGGCTCAGCTTACACCACATTGGGTTCATTGTACTTTCGCGTACCCGGCTGGCCGATTGGCTTTGGTGACAAGAAAAAAGGCCATGAATACTTGGAAAAGGCTCTGCAACTGAATCCGACAGGCATAGATAGCAATTACTTTTATGCGGACTACCTGCGCGCGCAGGGTGATTACAGCCAGGCCGTTACGTATTACCAGAAAGCCTTGCAAGCACCCTCACGCCCGGGCCGGGAAGATGCGGATGCTGGCCGCAAGCAGGATATCGAAGAAGGCCTGAAACTGGCACAGAGCAAACTTAAATAAGATTTATCAATATCCATTGGAGCAATCATGATGCGTAAACACGCCCTCTTATTTTTAATCAGCAGCCTGACCTTGGCAACACCGTTGTGGGCCAGTGCAGAAGGCTTTTATGCCGGGGCAAACCTGGGGATAGGCATGCCAAACTTAAAAACACCCAACGGGGTCGACAAAGATAGTCAAGCTGTCGCCGGGCTTGTAGCAGGCTACAAATTCAACCCTTATTTTGCTGTAGAAGGCCAATATACTGGTATTGGCAAGGTCACTGACAATGCGCATGGCAGCGTCAAGGCCGATGCCCTCAGCCTGACCGCAGTAGGCACATTGCCACTGAACGATGCTTTTGATGTCTATGGAAAATTAGGGGTTGCTGCCACCAGCAGCAAAGTATCGGGCTTAAGTGCTTATGACGATGCAACCCACATGGGGGCCACGTATGGCCTGGGCGCAGAGTACCATTTCGACAAGGCTATTGCCATGCGTGTGGGCTGGGATCACTACCAAGCGGAAGTGGACGTTAACGGCGGTGGCAGCAAATCTTTTAATTCCAACGTCACCAGTGTCGGCTTTATCTACAACTTTTAACGCTAAAACTGGCTAAAGCACCCGGCCTTTAGCCAGCGATTAGAACTTGATTTTGGATGCTACCAGTGACGCAGCAGCAGTCCTGGTTTCAACCCCCAGTTTCTGGAAGACATGTTCAAGGTGCTTATTGATGGTGCGTGGACTGGTGCCCAGTATCTCACCAACGTCTTTATTAGTCTTGCCCTTGACGGTCCAGTACAACACCTCTGACTCACGCTTGGTGAGCTGAAACAACTTACCCAGTGATTCAATCTGCGCTTCGTCCGAATGCTCGCGTAACACCACCACCCATTGCTCTTCACTGGTATTGGCCACGGTCAGGCTCAGACGTGCATTGCCCTGATTGACACTAAGCGTTTGCATGGACTGCCCGCTGGAGAATTGCTGTATACAGCTTTCCAGCCACTGGTAAATCATGGGCGGCAAGGTTTGCACAGCACTGTAAGCCTCTTTGGCTGCCCACTCGGCAAAATACTGTTCCAGGTATTGCTTGGCCAGCGGCGTTTGCCACACCAGGCGTTTGTCACTCGGCAGAATAGCAATCGTTGCCTGGCCAAAGGCATCCAGCGCTGAAGTAGCCTGATGCATTTTGGTGGCATTCTGCACATGTGCCTTGAGCCGGGCCAACACCTCTGCCGGGCGTACCGGCTTGGTGACATAGTCCACACCACCGGCATCGAATGCCATGGTGACATGTTCGATCTCGGTCAGGCCGGTCATGAAAATCACCGGGATATGCTGGGTTTCTGCCGCAGCCTTAATGCGACGACAAGTAGCAAAACCATCCAGGCCAGGCATCATCGCATCCATTAAGATCACATGCGGCTGCATCAGATGCGCCACTTGCAACGCCATCTCACCGGAGTTGGCGACATAGACCTGGTAGCCGGACTCATCCAGTGCGTCATGCAGATAGGCCAGGTTTTCTGGCACATCATCCACAATTAACACGGTATGGCTATGGCTGGTCATTTTTGGTGTACTCCTCAATCAAGCGTTGCAGTTTAGCAAAATCAAAGCGCTCCATGGCCTGTTGCAGGTCATGAATAAATGTTTGATGTTGCGAATGTTCTCTATTCAGGGTGGCTAATACTTCGCGCACACCCTTGACGTAACCCATACGGGCGAACTGGGCCATATTTTCCAGCAAGATCGCTGGTACAGGGTCAACATCACTCGCAGGCTCAGCCGGTTTAAGGGCAAGCGCCGACTGGGATGCCGCGCTATCTACATAACGCCAGGTCAGGCCGAGCTGATTGCCTATCCAGTCCAGCACCTCGTCCAGGTTAACCGGTTTGACAAAAAAGTCTTGTGCCGGAATCTTGGCCTGATTATCCAGGCTGCGGTCATAGGCATTGGCGGAGATAATCGCAATCGGCAGTTTGGATTGATGCACCTGGCGGATGATATAAGCCGCCTCCCAGCCATCCATCACCGGCATGGCCAAGTCCATCAGGATCAAGTCTGCATGCACCATCTGGTACTGGTTCACACAAGCCTGGCCGTTACCTGCTTCATGCACAATAAAACCCAGCGGCTGCAAAGCATCGCGCAATAACTCACGATCGACCTCTTCATTATCCACTACCAGCACGGTCTTGATCGGCCCTTCATAACCAATACGCTGCCGCACGGCTTTTTTCGATAAATGTGCTGTTTCACGAATC
Source organism: Methylophilus sp. UBA6697 (assembly GCF_002454655.1). Classification (NCBI taxonomy): domain Bacteria; kingdom Pseudomonadati; phylum Pseudomonadota; class Betaproteobacteria; order Nitrosomonadales; family Methylophilaceae; genus Methylophilus; species Methylophilus sp. UBA6697. The sequence goes on along the minus strand of NZ_DKJH01000025.1, from coordinate 45,154 downwards.
TGCGGCAAGAATAAGCGAATTTCAAATCGCGTACCACGTCCCAGCACACTATCAAACTGCATTTCGCCGCCCATCAACTGCGTCAGCAGCTTGCTGATGGTCAGACCCAAACCGGTGCCACCGATCCCCACCACATCGGCTGCACTGCCGCGCTCAAACGGTTCAAAAATCTTCTCCACCTCATTCGGCGCAATGCCAGGGCCGGTATCCTCAATATCGATCTGTGCTATTTCCCGCGCGTAGCTCACACGGAAAGTCACGCTGCCCTTGGTGGTGAACTTGACCGCATTGCCCAGGATATTGACCAGTATCTGCATGAGCCGCTTATGGTCGGCCCGCACATACTCTGGCAAATTGCCAGACTGCTCGAAATAAAATGCCAGGCCTTTGTTTTGTGCCTGGATTTCAAACATGCTGACCATCTGGCTGATAAACTCGGGGAAATGCAGTGGCTTGACATCAAAGGTCATTTTGCCACTTTCAATCCGCGCAATATCCAGCGTACTTTCAATCAGTGACAACAAATGCTCACCGCCGCGGCTAATGGTTTTAATCGCCTGCTTGCGGTGGTCGGGGATGCTGTCGTCATTGGTCAGCAGTTGCGCATAACCCAGGATACTGTTGAGCGGCGTACGCAATTCGTGACTGATGCCGGTAATGTAGCGGCTCTTGGCCTGGTTCGCCTCTTCGGCCAAACGCCGTGCTTTCTGCAACTGCGTATCGGTCTTTTTGTGCGACTCGATCTCTTCCAGCAACAAGCCGGTTTGCCGGTTAGATTCTTCCTGTGCCACCCGTCGGCTGGCCGAAGTCAGCACCAGCCACCAGGCCACAATGCCACCCAAAAACAGCAAGGCGACAAATACCTTTAAATAGCCAGAACGGAAATGCTGCATCAGCCCAGGATACTCCCGGCCAACAGTCAGGGCATCATGCAGGTAAATCAGGCCAATGGTGGCCCCAAACAAAATCATGGCGATCAGCATGAGCAATAAGAAATGCGCCACCCCACCATTTAAATGCGGCCACAAACGCGGTGGTAAAAACTTCTTGTTGAGCGCCTCCCACTGCGCGCTGAGCCTGGCTTGGGGTTTGCAAGCATCATGGCAACGCGCATCCAGACAACAGCACAAAGAACAAATAGCGCCGCCATAAGCCGGGCAATGCGCCATATCACTCACCTCATATTCGCGCTCACAGATCACGCATTGTTTGGTGGTCGAGGGTTGCAAATAGGTTGGACGTTGCCTGGCCAGGTAGTATTTACCTTTGGTATACCAGGCAATCAGCGGCGACATTAACAACGCAGTCACCAGTGAAATAAAGGTAGAGAATGACTGTGCCAGCACACCCATGATGCCGGTATACGCTGCGATCGACACCGCCGAAGCAATAAACATGGCCCCGACACCCACCGGGTTAATATCGTATAAATACGCACGCCTGAACTCAATGCCTTTAGGACTTAAACCCAAGGGCTTATTGATCACCAGGTCGGCCACCACGGCGGCGATCCAGGCGATGGCGATATTGGCATACAGGCCCAAGATTTCTTCCAGCGCCTGAAATACATTGAGCTCCATCAGCACAATGGCAATCATGACGTTAAACGCCACCCACACAATACGGCCAGGGTGGCTATGCGTGAGGCGGGCAAAAAAGTTAGACCAGGCCAGTGAACCGGCATAGGCATTGGTCATATTGACCTTGATTTGCGACACACAGACAAACAGCGCCGTCACCGCCAACGCTACCTGGTGGTTACTGAATACGTGCTCAAAACCGACCCAGTACATATGCGTAGGGTTCACCGCCGAGCTCAATGGCATATCGCGGTTATACACCAGGTAAGCGAGCAAGGCGCCTGCCAGCATTTTGAGCATGCCCAGAATGACCCAGCCCGGCCCGGCCATCAGCACGCCCAGGTTCCAGCGCCAGTAATTCTCCTTGTTGCGCACTGGCATAAAACGCAAGAAGTCGACCTGTTCACCAATTTGCGGAATCAGCGCCACACCCACCGCCGTCGCGGTGCCGAACATGACCCAGTTAAAGTGGCCACCATCTGTAGACACGCCGGCAAAGCTACTGAGCCTATGCAACACATCCGGATCCATCTGCAAGATAGCAAAGAACGGCAAAAACATGAGCGCAATCCAGAGCGGTTGCGTAATCATCTGGATACGGCTAATCAAGGTCACGCCGTGCGTCACCAGCGGAATCACAATCAGCGCACTGACCAGGTAGCCGAGATAGAGCGGCAAATGAAAATACAACTCCAACGCATAGCCCATAATCGCCGCTTCGAGTGAAAACAGGATAAACGTGAACGAAGCGTAAATAAACGAGGAAATGGTCGAACCGATATAGCCAAAACCGGCACCTCGTGTCAGCAAGTCCATGTCCAGGCCGTATTTGGCGGCGTAGTAGCTGATCGGCAAGCCGGTCAGGAAAATAATCAGGCCGACGGCCAGGATCGCCCACAAGGCATTGGGAAAACCATAGTTAATGGTAATGGTGCCGCCAATCGCCTCCAGCACCAGGAAAGAAATCGCCCCCAGCGCCGTATTTGAGACACGCAAAATCGACCACTTACGGAAAGCCCGTGGGGTATAGCGCAGCGCGTAATCTTCTATGGTTTCGTTAGCGACCCAATTGTTATAGTCGCGACGAATCTTGACGATACGCTGTATCGGCTCGGCATGCGGTGCCTGTGATAGCTCGGAAGGGTTAGACAATCAACAATCCTTAAAAAGACGGGACCGTAAGAGGAAAATAAGCGCCCCAGCGTATGCTAGAGCGTGAGATGAAATCAATCACTACGTTAATTGACGTAGCATAACTAAAGCATGCCACAAATAAAAAATGCGGATAACAAACTTATCCGCATTTTACGTTTGCTGTCTCGCCACAGCCTGTTATTTTAAGCCCAGAGCAAACTGGCTCCCAAATAGGCACCTAAGACCAGCATGATTCCGCCCAACCCTCTGGACACCGAGTTCGCCCACGACTGCGGCTGACGCCCTAATGCCCAGCCAACCCCATGCAACAGCGCAGTCGCCACCATCATACCGGCCAACGCAGCCCAATGATTGCCTAACTCCACACCGTGTAAATAACCATGTGCAGCCGCAATCACCGCAACACCAGCAAGCTGAACGCTACGCGATAGCTTGATCTCTGCCAGCAACAAAGCGCCCATCACCAACACACTCAACGCCACCAGCAGCTCAGCCATAGAGACAGATAACCAGGTCATCGCCATGAGCGCAGCCACCCCCATCGCCAACACAAATAACACTGGCAATTGCCAGCCTTGCCCTTGTGGCCGACGCGCGGCCCACACGCCAAGTGACAGCATCACCAGCAAATGATCCCCACCGGTAAGCGGATGCAGGAAACCCGCCGCAAACCCAGTCGTCAGGCCATGCCCTGGATGCGCCCAAGCCACGCCAGATACCAGGCTAGCTGCGACACCCCAAACAATACTTTTTTTCATTCAATCTTCTCCAACAGAATTAAGTTAGCCATGTATGATGGATTCATAGAGACAGCGATGTCGCTATAACATCAGGCCCCGCTTTTCGATAAACTGCACAATCTCCTCCAGCCCCTGTCCGCTCTTCAGGTTGCTGAACACAAACGGTTTCTCACCACGCATACGTTTGGCATCCTGGTCCATGACTTCCAGCGAGGCGCCCACCATAGGTGCCAGGTCGATCTTATTGATCACCAGCAAATCTGATTTGGTAATGCCAGGGCCGCCTTTACGTGGAATTTTTTCACCCGCAGCCACGTCGATCACATAAATAGTCAGGTCAGACAACTCCGGGCTGAACGTCGCCGCCAGGTTATCGCCACCACTTTCGACAAACACGATATCCAACGTTTTAAAGCGTTTGCTAAGCTGGTCGACGGCTTCGAGATTCATAGAGGCATCTTCACGAATCGCTGTATGTGGGCAACCACCAGTTTCGACGCCGATGATACGTTCTGGCACCAGTGCTTGATTACGGGTTAAAAATTCGGCGTCTTCCTTGGTGTAAATATCGTTGGTGACGACTGCGATGTTATATGCCTCACGCAAACGTTGGCACAACGCCAGGGTCAGAGCGGTTTTACCGGAACCGACCGGGCCGCCAATGCCTACGCGCAAAGGCTCTTTGTAGTCGGTAACGGCGGGCGTGGGCGTGTCAAATTGGGTATGTATTTTCATGATCTAAATAACCTGCTGTATTGTGTTTCATGTTGACAGCCAGCGATGCTGAGCAGCGGGTTGAAATTGCTCATTTCATCCTCTGGCAGTTGCATCGCAACCTGTATTACTTGCGGCAATTGCTCACCCAAAGCGAGCAGAATGGTCTGGCCAGCGACCTGTCCTAATGGCACGGCTTTCATGGCAGCACTGGCCTGATTTTCCAGCCAGCCCCAGGCATAACCGTGCAACATCTGCTCGGGCGCAATCTGCCAGTGCTGGGCAATGGCCGCATAGAGCGTCGGAAAAGCAGGTGACTCCAGCGTATTCACCTGCGCAACTAGTTCGGCAGACATCGGCTTTAAATCATTCAACAGCCGCCGCAACGAATATCCCATTTGCCGCGTCTCCGCCCAACCTTCGGCGGTATCGCGCCCGGCCTGGTAAAAACTGTCCCAGGCTTGCACTTGCTGCATGTCGCCTGCCTGCCAAGCTTGATATAAACGGTATAACACCGGCAACTCAAAGCGCGCATGATAGACCTGCAAACTGTCGCCTATCCAGCCTTGGGCCGAAGCGACATCTTTCACCTCGCCGGACTCAATAGCCCACTCCAATCCTTGCGAATAACCATAAGCCCCCACCGGCAGCAGCGGACTTGCCAGTTGTAGCAACCGACTCAGTGCCAGTGCATTAGCCATGCGCATGACCATCCTGCCGTGGGCGCAACGAATGTAAGACATCCTCACCATGCCGGTGGCCACCACCATAGGCGCCCGCTTCCGGCTCAAATGGTGCATGCACTTCACTCACCTGCATACCTAGACCCAGCAGCATATCCCTGAGCACATAATCCTGCTCCAGGCGCAGCCAGCCATCGCCAATCTGCAAGGGCACATGGCGATTGCCTAAATGATAGGCAGCTCGCATTAAATCTCTTGGGGTAGGCGCAATCACGTTATAGACAGGCTCTTGCGCGGCCACAATCTGCACCACCAGACTGCCGTCCTCTGATTGAATCAAATCGCCACCGCGTAAAATAATGCCACGGCTTAGAAACAGGGCAGCTTCACGACCAGACACCAGCGCCACACGCAGACGACTTTTCTGGCGTTGATCAAAAGGTAACTCTAATTGATCGTCGATACGGCCGCTGACAGTAATACGTTCGGTTAAATGAATCATGATTAAAACAGGAAATAACGTTGCGCCATCGGTAGCACTTCCGCCGGTTCACACACCAGCGGCATGCCATCAGCCAACACTTCATAGGTTTCAGGGTCGACCTCGATTTTAGGCATCCAGGTGTTATGTATCATGTCTGACTTTTTCACATCGCGTGTGCCTTTCACCACGATAAGCGGCTTTTGCAGGCCTAATGCGTGCACTTCAGGATTATCCAGCCCGGCTTGCGAAATAAAGGTCACTGCGGTTTTCAAACCACCACCATAAGCGCCAAACATGGGGCGGTAATGCACCGGTTGCGGCGTCGGAATAGACGCATTTGGGTCGCCCATCGCCGCTGCGGCAATCATGCCACCTTTGATAATGGTAAACGGTTTCACGCCAAAGAATGCGGGTTTCCAGACGACTAAATCAGCCAGTTTACCGACTTCCACGGAACCCACTACATGCGAAATACCATGTGTCAGCGCCGGGTTAATGGTGTATTTGGCGATATAGCGTTTAATGCGGAAGTTGTCGTTGCCGGGAGTATCCTCAGCCAACGGGCCGCGCTGGATCTTCATTTTATGTGCGGTCTGCCAGGTGCGGATAATCACTTCACCGACGCGCCCCATGGCCTGTGAGTCAGATGACATCATGGAAAACGCACCGAGATCGTGGAAGATATCTTCAGCGGCAATCGTTTCGCGGCGGATACGGCTCTCGGCAAAAGCGATATCCTCGGCAATGGCTGGATCCAGGTGATGGCAGACCATAAGCATATCCAGATGCTCGTCAATCGTATTGACGGTGAATGGCCGCGTCGGATTGGTCGAAGACGGCAACACATTCGGATGGCTGGCCGCTTTGATAATATCCGGCGCATGGCCGCCACCCGCGCCTTCGGTATGGAAGGTATGAATAGTGCGGCCTTTAAAGGCACCTATGGTGGTTTCAACAAAGCCGGATTCATTGAGCGTATCACTATGAATCGCCACCTGGATATCCATCTCGTCAGCCACACTCAGGCAGTTATCAATCGCTGCGGGCGTCGTGCCCCAATCTTCATGCAATTTAAGGCCGATCACGCCTGCGCGCACCTGCTCACGCAGCGGCTCAGGCAAACTGGCATTGCCCTTGCCAAGAAAGCCTAAATTCATAGGGAACGCATCCGCAGATTGCAACATACGGTGGATATGCCATGGCCCCGGCGTACAGGTGGTCGCAAATGTGCCAGTGGCTGGCCCAGTACCGCCACCTATCATGGTGGTGACACCAGACATCAATGCTTCTTCAATCTGCTGCGGACAAATAAAGTGGATATGCGTATCAATGCCGCCGGCGGTGATAATCATGCCTTCACCGGCAATCACCTCAGTACCTGCACCAATGGCAATGGTCACGCCGGGCTGGATATCCGGGTTCCCGGCTTTGCCAATGGCAGAAATATAACCGCCCTTGATACCGATATCGGCTTTAACAATGCCCCAATGGTCAATAATCAAGGCATTGGTAATCACGGTATCAGCTACTTCCGCCGCCAGGCCCTGGCCTTGGCCCATGCCATCACGAATGACCTTGCCGCCACCAAACTTGACCTCTTCACCATAAATGGTGAAGTCTTTCTCCACCTCTACCCATAACTCGGTATCCGCCAGGCGCACTTTGTCGCCCACAGTCGGGCCAAACATTTCGGCATAGGCACGTTTATCCATTTTAATGGTCATTGCTTACTCCCATCCTTGAGGCTCCCCATCACCCGTGCAGCAAAGCCATATACTTTTCGATCACCAGCCAGTTGCACCAATTGCACGGTACGCGTCTGACCAGGCTCAAACCTCACCGCCGTGCCTGCAGCAATATTTAACCGGCAGCCATAAGCCAGCGCACGGTCAAATGACAAGGCGTCGTTGGTCTCATAAAAATGGTAATGCGAACCAACCTGAATCGGCCGGTCACCCTTGTTCGCCACATTCAGCGTCACGGTTTCGCGCCCTGTGTTTAGTTCGATGTCGCCTGCTGCGACCTGCATTTCGCCGGGAATCATATTATTTTTCCTATTGAACCTTTTAGATGCGTCAGTGAATGATCAAAATGGATGAAGTGCAAGGCGCACGGAACGCAGAAACCGGAATGTACATGTAGTACATGAGGATTTCGAGTACCGCGCAACGCCGCAATTCGCCATTTTCATCATTCACACCTATGGAATGGGGTGATGGACGGTCACTAATTTCGTCCCATCCGGAAAAGTAGCCTCCACCTGTATATCCGGAATCATTTCCGGCACGCCTTCCATCACGTCATCACGCGTCAGCAAGGTGGTACCAAAGCTCATCAGCTCAGCAACCGTATTACCATCGCGCGCACCTTCCATAATGGCTGCCGTGATATAAGCGATCGCTTCGGGATAATTGAGTTTTAAGCCACGCGCCTTGCGCCGCTCTGCCAAAAGTGCGGCGGTAAATATCAGTAACTTGTCTTTTTCTCGGGGAGTAAGTTCCATCGCTGCGTCTCTTTAATAGTTATTGTTCTAAGTGTTCCAAATGCGCGGCCTGATCGCTGCGCGGCCGTAATACCAGGGCCGCAGCAGCTGCCAGCATTGTTCGAAGTATTGCCTGGCCTGCTGTGAGGCCTGCCCGACGTAGCGGATCGCCAGCACTTCCGGCAAGGCCGTGATGCCGGTCTTGGCATCGGCAGGCACGAGTTCCCTGCACGCCTGCACCACTTCAGCAGGCACAGCCCCCGCGCAGACTAAAAAAGTACCAAATACCACCGCGCCACCCAAACCAATGCGACTGCTCGTCAGCACATCAGCTGCACGCATATGCACACGTTCGTTCCAGATTAGCCTGCCATCGCGACGTATCTGTTGCTTTAACTGGTAAACGCCGGTTTGCCAGGCCTCTTGCTGCGCCTGACGGCCCAGGCAGGCAATATCCCAGGCAGCAAATCTGGCATCGGCAGCCAGGTCTATCTCGGCACCGAAGCGCACTTCAGCCGCGTCGAACAAGATATTTTCTTGCGGCAACCACTCCAGCCCACTGCCAGCGGCCAGGGTAAACTTTAAATCCTGCGAAGCCAGTGTGCCATTGGCTTTATACCATTTACCGGCACCAGGTGTCGTCAACAAGGCTTGCGCGCCCTCACCCACATTGACCTGTAACTGCAAGGCGTCACCGCCCGCCACGCCACCAGGCGGGTGCACAATCACCGCATGGCAAATGGCGTCACCCTCGGGATGCAATGATTTTTGCACGACCAGCGGCCCGTTATGCAGGCGATGTGCCAGGTAAGATCGTTGCTCGCGCAAGGCGAAGCCTAATTCGAGTCGCGCCTGCCAGCGCTTGTGTTGAAACTTGCTCAGGGAAGGCAAAGGCGTTGCCGAGTTAATATCATCCATACCGACGCATCATGCCACAGGCAAATCAAGAGTGTTTATTTTTTTATATTTGCCACAGAGGACACAGAGAGCACAGAGATTTCAACTGCTGCGTTAGGTTTTTCTCTGTGAACTCTGTGCTCTATGTGGCTAAAACTATCCGAATCTAAACAGACAGATAACTTTTCACCTTGGCCGCATCGACATTATCACGCGTATCTTCGTGAATAAAACGGCCTTTATCAATCACGATAATACGGTCAGCGACCTCCATGGTGAAACTCAATACCTGCTCAGAGACAATGATGGTGATCTCACGCATTTTGCGGATTTCATTCAACACTTTAGCAATGTCTTTAATAATCGACGGTTGAATACCCTCGGTCGGTTCATCCAGCAATAATACTTTAGGATTGGTCACCAGCGCACGGGCGATGGCCAGTTGCTGTTGCTGGCCGCCGGACAAGTTACCGCCCTTGCGTTTGCGCATTTCATGCAAAACAGGAAACAAGGCAAAAATATCATCCGGAATTTCGCCAGAGGAAGACTTCTCCAGCCCGGTTTCGATATTTTCCTGCACGGTCATATTCGGGAAAATCCAGCGCCCTTGTGGCACATAGGCCAGGCCTTTCATGACACGGTCATGCGTGGCAGCACCTTGCAGATCCACCCCATCGACCGTCGCCTTGGTCGCCTTGCTTGGCAAAATGCCCATCAGCGATTTAAACAAGGTGGTTTTACCCATGCCGTTGCGACCCATAATCGCCAGGGTTTCGTTTTTGTTGGCTTTGAAGTTCAGGCCATGAATGACCTGACTTTGGCCATAACTCACCTGCAAATTCTCAATTTCAAACATGCTGTGCTCCTTTAATGGCCCAATAATTAATGACCCAAGTAAACTTCAATGACTTTTTCGTCAGCCTGCACCTTTTCCATCGGCCCTTCAGCCAGAATCTTGCCCTGGTGCAATACCGTGACTTTGTGCGCGATTTTTTTCACAAATTCCATGTCATGCTCAATCACAATCACCGAACGGTTCTGGCAGATACGGTTGAGCAAATCGGCCGTCTGGTCGCGCTCTTTTGCACTCATGCCCGCCACCGGTTCGTCCAGCATCAGCAACTCAGGCTCTTGCATTAGCAACATACCGATTTCCAGCCATTGCTTCTGGCCGTGGCTGAGCAAAGCAGATTCCATATCGAGAAACTCGGTCAACATAATGTCTTCTGCAACTTTACGTACACGGTCTTCAACCTCTTTGGTGCGTTTGAAGGTCAGGCTACCAAACACGCCACGGCCTTTGGGATAAGACACTTCCAGGTTCTGGTACACCGACAGGTTTTCGTAAATCGACGGGTTCTGGAATTTGCGGCCAACGCCCGAGCGTACGATTTCATGCTCTGACAGCTTGGTCAGCTCGGTATTATTAAACTTGATCGAACCGGAGGTCGATTTGGTTTTACCGCAGATCAGGTCCAGCACGGTCGTCTTGCCAGCACCATTCGGGCCCACCAGCACACGCAGCTCATTTTTGTCGATATACATGGTGAGGCTATCCACCGCTTTAAAGCCATCGAAGGAGACGGTTAAATCTTCTACAGCCAAGACGAAGTCTGTATTACTCATGCTTCTGCTCCTCTCAATTTGTTACTCTCGATTGCAGGGCTTACGTCTGCTTTCTTGCGTGTCACTTTTTTGCTGACCACACTGGTAGATTCAGTGGCCAGAGATGCTTCAGTGGCTGTGTCGGTAAGGACTGCTTGCGCTTCTACCTCAGAAGTACTTACCTCAGGCTTTTTTACAGGCTTGGCTTTTTCTTTAAACCAACCATATTTGGTCGCATACTTATCCCAGATACCCGCCAGACCGCTCGGGAAGAACATCACCACGGCGATAAACAAGCCGCCCATCAGGTATAACCACATTTCAGGGTAATTCTCGGAGAATACGGTTTTACCGTAGTTCACCAGTAAGGTGCCGTAGACCGCACCGATCAGTGACGCACGGCCACCAACAGCACAGAAAATCACCATTTCAATCGAAGGCACAATCCCGACGAAGGAAGGTGACATAAAGCCGACTTGCAGCGTAAACATGGCACCACCGACAGCAGACATCATCGCAGCCAGGCAAAAAATAAAGATTTTAAAATTGGAGACGTCGTAACCGGAGAAACGTACGCGCTCTTCTTTGTCACGCATGGCCAGCAACAACATGCCGAACTTGCTGCTCATGATGTATTTGGACAGGAAAATCGCACCGAACAACAACAGGCCATTCACAAAGTACAGGATATATTTGGCAGAGTCAGTCCGGATATCCCAGCCCAGCATGGTGCGCAAGTCAGTCATGCCGTTGACACCACCGGTATAGCCTTGCTGGCCGACAATCAGGATACTCAGGATCAAGGCAACAGCCTGGGTGATGATGGAGAAATACACCCCGCCCACCCGGCGTTTGAACATGGCGTAACCAATGAGGTAGGCGAATAATGCCGGGATCGTCAACACGGCAAAGATGGTAAACGGCAAGCTCTTGAACGGCTCCCAGAACCATGGCAAGGCCGTGAGCTGGTTCCAGTCCATAAAGTCAGGAATGCCTGGCGTAGACTGGATTTTGGTGCTCAGCGGATCAGAAGCCTCCAGCTTCAGGAACATCGCCATGGCGTAACCACCGAGGCCGAAGAAAATGCCCTGGCCTAAACTCAGGATACCGCCGTGCCCCCACAACATGACCAGGCCCACCGCAACAAACGCGTAAGTCAGGTATTTACCGATTAGATTGAGGCGGAAAATATCTACGCCCAGTGGCAATACAACGAAGATGATGGCCGCCAGCACAGCCAGGCCGATCACCCCCTCCTTACCACCCAGTACAGGACTGGCTTTCATTTTTTCCCATAATGTCATCAAGATTTCTCCTCTGTTGATGCGTTGATTCTATTGCGGCAGGTAGAAACAATTAATACGTTCATTTACTTATGGCAACGCGTGAAAAACCTGTTCACACGTTGCCATCACCCTGCTATTTACGCAGTTTGGAGGCAAACAAGCCCTCTGGTTTCATCATCAAGATAGTGACAATGACGAGCAAGGTAGACACTTTGCCCATAGAGCTGGTCATAAAGAATTGCAGGACAGATTGCGCCTGGGCGATACCGAAGGCCGAAGCAATCGTACCGACAATGCTGGCTGCACCACCAAATACCACCACCATAAAGCTGTCGACGATGTACAAGGTACCTGTGGTCGGGCCGGTAGAAGCAATGGTGGTAAAGGCCGCACCGGCGATCCCGGCAATGCCGCAACCCAGGGCAAAGGTCACACGGTCAACTTTGGCGGTGTTAATCCCCACCGCGCCCGCCATGGTGCGGTTTTGCACCGTGGCACGCACGCGCAGGCCCCAGCGAGACTTGAACATGAACATATAGACGCCAAAGGTCACCAGCGCAGCCAGCACCATCACAAACACGCCGTTAATCGGGATATCAATGTCCGGGGTTGGCTGGAAAGAACCCAGCATCCATTCTGGCAGTTCGGCGCTCACTTCTTTGGCACCAAATGAAGAGCGGAAAATTTGCTGCATGACCAGGCTCAAACCCCAGGTGGCCAGCAAGGTATCCAGCGGCCGCTTGTAGAGGTGCCGGATCATAATAAATTCAATAAAGTAACCAACGGCGAAGGCCAGTACAAAGGCAATTGCAATCGCAAACACGAAGTAATAATTCGTGAAGCCATAGGTCGCAGCCACTTTGGAAATCAGCACCGTGGTATAGGCACCTATCGTCATAAACTCACCGTGGGCCATGTTAATCACACCCATCTGCCCGAAAATAATCGCGAGACCCAGAGCCATCAGTAGCAACACTGTAAACATGCTCAGACCTGAAAAGCCCTGCATCACCACAATATTGCCTATCTCAGCCATTGAATAACCAAACATATCGGTCTCCTTTAAATGCTACTTCTCTAAAATGTTGTTTACTACTTGCGCCAAACGGTAGCCGGATATTCTCCGGCTACCGCTCAAGCTGTTAAGCCACTACCGGTTTATTGGTAGCCTTTTGGAAATGGATCTGGTTTGATGTAGTCAGAGGTGTAAACCACTTTGGCCTGGCCATCCTTACCCCATTGACCAATACGGAGCTTGGTCGTCAGGTGATGGTTAGCTTCAACAGTCACAGGACCTTCAGGTGCATCTTTGAACTCGTAACCTGGCAATGCAGCTTGCACTTTATCGACATCGAAGCTACCTGCGCGCTCAACTGCCGCTTTGTACAACCATGGGCCCAGGTAAGCCGCTTGTGTTACGTCGCCAATCACAGCATCTTTACCCCAGCGTTTTTTGAATGCTTCAACAAATTTCTTGTTGGAATCATTGTCTTGAGACTGGAAGTACTTCATCGCTGAGTAGAAACCAGCCAGGTTTTCACCGCCAATACCCAATACTTCATCTTCAGTCACTGAGATGGTCAACATGGTTTGCTTGCTGGAGTTCAAACCAGCCGCGTTCAACTGTTTGAACCAGGCCACGTTACTGCCGCCCACCACCGCTGCATAGATCACGTCAGGTTTTTTCAGTTTGATTTTGTTGATCACAGAACCAAATTGCGTGTCGCCCAGCGCGATGTACTCTTCACCTACCACTTTGCCGCCCAGATGTTGCTCGATGTGTTTACGGGCAATTTTCATCGAGGTACGTGGCCAGATGTAGTCAGAACCAATCAGGTAGAAGGTTTTGGCTTTTTTCTCTTTAGCAATCCAGTCCAGACCTGCCAGAATTTGTTGTGTGGCTTCCTGGCCTGTGTAGAACACGTTTTTGGATTGTTCCAGGCCTTCATAGAAGGTTGGGTAGAACAGCAAGCCATTGTCTTTTTCAAACACTGGCAAAGCCGCTTTACGTGAAGCCGATGTCCAGCAGCCCATCACAGAAGCCACTTTGTCTTTTTCCAGCAACTTCTTCGCTTTTTCAGCAAAGGTTGGCCAGTCAGAGGCACCATCTTCCTGCACGATTTCAATCTTGCGACCCAGGATACCGCCCATGGCGTTAATCTGCTCGATGGCCAGCTTTTCAGCCTGGATAGACCCTGTTTCACTAATCGCCATGGTACCGGTGGCGGAATGCAGAATACCTACTTTTACCGTCGTGTCAGTCACTGCCAGGCCGGTGGTGTTTACTTTTGCCGTTGGAAAATCTGCAGCAAAAGCATGACCGCTGATGAGGCCTGCGGCCATCATAGCTCCCAGCAATGCGCCTTTCATAAAACCTCGTCTGTTTAAGGTACTCATTACATCTTCTCCTTTATGGATAAATCAATTAAGTTAATTGCTATTTCTGCTTACATACATGTGAATACTGGCGAGTGTCCGATCGAACTAATGTCCGATCATCCACGGTCTTGCTGTTTTCTTGGTTTGCATTTGCATCGCAGGTTTGCCGTTATCCGGATTCACCTTGGTCGTGGTCTTACAGGTATGTGACCCGGTACAACCACAACTGGAGCGGCGACCGCTGCGAGGCTCATGCGCAGATTTCTCGTTACGTTCATATGCGGAGCGTTGCTGCTTGCCCAGAATGGCCAGTTTGGGCACAGAAAGGATGCGCGGACTTTCGGCACCGCAACACTCACACTCTGCTGGCAAACTGGATTCACTCATTTTGCGTAGCGCGGTAAACACGCCACAACTGTCACACTCATATTCGTAAAGAGGCATCTGTACCCTTTCTTTGCCGGTTTGCCTGGGCAAACCTGGCCTGATGAAAACGTTTTCTTGTTAAGTACGGGCTTACGTACTCGGCGCCACGTTAATACCAGGTGGCACTTCAATTTTCGGTCCATCGGCATTCGGCCGGATATCAAACTCGAAGATTTCAGTCGGGATCCACAAAGTGGCGCAGGCGTTAGGAATATCCACGATGCCGCTGATATGCCCTTCTACCGGTGCCGTGCCGAGAATCGCTACTGCCTGCTCGCCGCTGTAACCAAATTTCTTCAGGTACTCGATCGCGTTCAGGCAAGCCTGACGATAAGCAACATGTACATCCAGGTAATGCTGCTTGCCCGCTTCATCCACTGAAATACCTTCAAAAATCACGTAATCACGGTAAGTCGGTGTGATCGGGCTAGGCTGGAAAATCGGGTTTTTGATCGCATATTTCTTCACACCGTCTTTGATCAGGCTGACTTTGATATCCAGATAACCGGCCATCTCAATCGCACCACAGAACGTGATTTCACCATCGCCTTGTGAGAAGTGCAGGTCACCCATGGAGAGGCCGCCATCCTTCACATAGACCGGGAAGAATATTTTCGAGCCTTTGGTCAGGTTCTTGATGTCGCAGTTACCACCGTGGTCACGAGGTGGCACGGTACGCGCACCCTCCGCCGCCGCTTTTGTGGCAGCCTCACCAGACAAACGGCCCATGACGGCAGATTTAGGCTCAGGTGGCAGTGCCAGTGCCGGCACGCGGTCCGGATCCGTTGCAATCAGCGCAGCTTCACGCTCATTCCATGTCTCCAGCAATTCACGTGATGGCAGGCAGCCAATCAAACCCGGGTGCATGATGCCGGCATAGCGTACCTTAGGCACATGGCGGGAAGTGGTGTATACGCCGTGGAAATCCCAGATCGACTTGCTGGCTTTAGGGAAATGGTCAGTCAGGAAACCACCGCCATTCTCCTTGGCAAACAGGCCGTTAAAACCCCATTGCTGGTCGTCAAAGGTACCTACGTCCAGAATTTCTACTACCATCAGGTCACCCGGTTCAGCGCCTTCGACGCCGATTGGGCCGCTCAGGTAATGCACCTGAGTCAGATCCACATCACGGATATCATCGGCGCTGTCATTGTTGCCAATCTGGCCACCGGTCCAGTCCATACACTCGACGCGGAACTCATCGCCAGGTTTTACCATGGCAATCATCGGCAGATCTGGATGCCAACGGTTATGAATCTGACCGTCCTGCTCCCAGGGCTTTTTATCCAAATCCAGCTTCACTATTGTTTTCATGTCACTCATCTCCTAATAAGAAAAGTTAGGTGAGAAAGGGTTATCAGTCTTGATTAGAATTGCATCTGCAAAGCGACTTTGAAGTCGTTGGTATCAGATGTGGTTGAAGTGTCAGTCTTACCGTAGCTGGCAGTAATCATGGCGTTGTATGGCGCGATCACATAGCTGGTACCGATCTCGACACGCTTGGTATCTGCGCCAGTACGGGTATTGGATGTACCGGTTGTCACACCATCCGCGTCAAACTTTTGATAGCGGACAAAAGGTTTGAATTTGCCCCAGCCGATTTCGTCCTGGAACAAATAGGCAACAGCCGCTGAGTAAGCTTTACCTTGTTCGCCCAGAATGGCATTGTCGGTGTCGTAGTAGTAATAGGCAGCTTCAGCTGAGAATGTGCCCGGACCGACATCTTTCTTCTCTAACAAGAAGTCAACGCTGTAGGAGCTGTAGTCACCTACCGCGCCCAAGCCGCTGACCACGCCGTCTTTTTTCACACGCCCGGCCACACCAACAGACAAAATGTCTTTGGCACCAAAGTAGCTGCCTGTGCCGTAATAGCCTGGCTCTGCGTCCCAGAAGTTGTATTGCACACGGCCTGCATACATTAATTTGTCTTTAGTACCCGCAGTTTCTGATTGCGCACCCACACCGCTCAAGCGGAAGATGTTGTCACCTTCAAAAGCACCGAAGGACACTGCCAGATGGTCTTCCAGGAAGCTGGTCACCACTGCCACACCTTCATCACGGCCAATCACACCACCGTTGAAGCCATAACGTGAAGCGATGCCGCTCCAGTAGCCGCCACCCATAGAGTAGTAAGGACCCGCCATGTTGGCGCGATCACTTGGAGACAGGAAACGACCAGCCCAAATCGCCACTTCTGGTGTTAACTGGAACTGTACGTTGGCATCAATTACTTGAATGGTGTCACTGCTACCACCACCTGGTGCTGCAATGTTTTTCTCTGTGTTCAACATGCCTTTGATGTACTTGTTGAACGAACCAGATAAATAAATACGGGCACTGTCTAAAGAAAAATCGTTAGAACGGTCTTTACCGTTAGCTGCACCGTCTTCTACTGAAGAATAACCACCGATAAAACCAAAGCCAGCACTGATATACTTGTCCTCACCAAAAGTAATCGTGGCACCCGCGTTTGCCATTTGTGCACCCAGGCCGCAAGCCATTGCTACTGCTGTATGCAAGGCACATTTTTTCAAGTTCATCATTTAAAACTCCCTTTCTCGTTAAATTCAAACAATCACAGTTGATCAAAACTTGCGCTCAGCTTAACGAGAGGGGGGTGTAGGACAAATACGTCAATTTGCGTAGTGATAGTGACTGCGAAACACAGCTAGACTGCGTATAACAAATTGATAACAGGACAAGCAATGCGTCTTTTAACTTACCTTCTTTTAACTGCTTTATTGGCGGGATGCGGCGAAGTATCTTATAAGCGAGGCGGCTCGCAACAAGACATAGACCGCGCGCACCAGGCTTGCCGCGGCAGCGGTGACCAGCTTGCTGCCTGCCTGGCCGAACACGGCTGGCAAAAACCGCAAGTAGATGCGCTAGACCCGCTATTTGCCACCATAGAAGTGACAGATAACAAGCAGGCCAGCCAGGCCAAACCGAGTCCATTTATAGAATTACCGGCGGATACTCCGCAAAAACCTGTGACCGCAGCTGTTGCAAAAACACCACAAGCAGCGCCGCCAGGGCAGAGTAGCAAACCAGCAGAAAACAATACGACAGCGGTTGAAGAAGCGCCAAAAAGTGTGGCGAGTCACTCGACTGCCAACGATGGACCGGATGTCACCTATCCCATCAACTCGTGGTGGAAGATGGGGGCTTTCCCCAATCAGCTGAAACAGGATCAGCTATCTTGCGAGAAAAAACTTGGGCCGGACTATTTGCCGGATTACAAAACACAAACCTACAAACGGGCGTTTGTCGTGTGTATGCATGACCTGGGGTGGATGGCCATTCGCAACCTGAAATAAGCCGCCACCAACACATGTTCACCTATCGTTTTTTACTGTTAGCGTCGTCAGCAGATTCTGACATGACTATCAGAATCATGAGACTGTCATCAAATTATCCAGCTTTCTAGAATGCGCATACGCGTGAAATTTCATGCGTAAGTATCAGGCAACAATGCCTTATTTAGAGGGATGAACGATGATGAAAAAATTAGCGATGGGTGCAGTATTAATGGCTAGCGCAGTCACGGCCTTCGCAGAGGTTGGCGTGGCAGTGAGCGTAGGTCAACCAGGATTTTATGGGCAGATTGTGCTGGGGAATGCCTATCCGGCGCCACAACTCGTCTATGCCCAACCAGTGATTATTCAGCCGCCGCCAGTGGCCGTCGTGCAACAGCCTATGTATTTGCGTGTGCCGCCTGGCCAGATGAAAAAATGGGGCCGTTATTGTGGTAATTATGGCGCCTGTGGCCGCCAGGTCTACTTTGTGCAGGACAGTTGGTATCAGAACGTTTATGCGCCTCGCTATAACGCCTATGGCGGGCCAGGTGGCAGACATGATGACCATGATCACGGTAACTGGCATGACGATGATCGTGGGCACGGGCATGGGAATGGACACGGCAATGGTCGCGGCCGTGGGCGTGACTAAATAGCACATACCTGTCTGTACGCAGGCAGGTCGCATAGCAAGCGGATTCTTTGAAATTGTAAGGCGCCCGTCAGCTATTGCTGTTATGGTATGAAATCCAGAAATGCGCCAGTTCAAAGGCTGGCGCAGCTCTGCCAGATTTAAACGTCACAACTGATTGAAAAGCAATTGCTTGTTAACCACATGTTTAAAAAGCATGTAGCACAGGCAATTGCCCCTTGTTCAGCACGTTGTTTAACCAAGGAACAAGGACTTTGCAGCATCTTTTATTGAAACCATCATTGACCACGACAGTCAGCGATATTTCATGCCCGCCTTATGAATATCCGCCCGTCTTCCCCAACCCCTTTCCTGCCCCGCCGCTGAAATAATCGTTTTAAGTTTAGACGCAGATTGGTCAAAGTTTACTCGACGCCGCAAAAATTCAGCGAATCATAGAGTTAGGCGCGTTACCAAGAAGCAATCCACTGTGTTATCCACAGTAATTGTGGAATGGAAAAGCTGATTACTTTAAATGCTCGACTAAATAATCCACAAACGAAGCCAGTTTAGGTGTCGTCTGCCGCTCTTTGGGATAAACCGCATTCACTGGCCGAGAGGGTGGCGTAAACGCTTTGAGCACTTCTACAAGTTGCCCTGTGTGTATATCGTTTTCCAACAGCACTTTTGGCATCATGATAATGCCGATGCCTTTTAATGCCGCCTCCCTCAATGCTTGCCCATTGTTAGAGTCAAATCTAGAGTGACTGAAACTCTGGTTAGTCAGGGCTTTTTCAACCACCTTCCAGCCGCTTTGACTGCGCCAATTGGTAAAACCCAAACATTGATGATTCTTCAGATCTTCTGGTTTTGTTGGCGTACCATGCCTGCTCAGATAGGCGGGAGAGGCACATATCGACAGCTCAAACGTAGATAGTCTACGGGCGATGAGTGACGAATCTGACAGTTCGCCAATCCTGATTGCCACATCGAAGTGTTCATCAATAATGTCTACAAACCGGTCTGAAAGGGATAACTCCACACTGACATCCGGAAACTGATTTAAATAATCACACACAATTGGCGTCAGGGTAATAGACCCAAACCAGAGTGAGGCAGTGACTTTCAGTAAGCCCTTGGGTTTACCGCTTAAAATGGCCGTACCGGCTTCTGAATCTTCGACTTTCTTCAGAATCTCCTTACAGCTTTCGTAATAGGCCTTTCCAACTTCGGTCACTTGCAGCCTGCGCGTGGTGCGCTTGATGAGCGTCGCATCCAGCCTCTTTTCAATGGCGTTGATGTGTTTGGTCACCATGCCAGGAGACATTCGAAACACATTCGCGGCGGCTGTAAAACTGCCTAACTCCACCACTGATGTATACACCTGCATGCTGGTGAATCTGTCCATTCATTACTCTCAGTAAATAATATTTTTAATATTATGCTATTTATCAAAGTGATTGTAATCATCAGAATAGCGTTCATGCAGTAAAGCGCGCCTATTAAAAAGCGCTTCTATGCCCTGTTGATAGGCGAACATTGAATGTCATTATTGAAGAGGAGATTTCACATGAAAGTATTTTTAGGCATTGGTTCCGGCCCAGGCATGGGCGTCGCAACGGCAGAGCGCTTCGCCAAAGAGGGGTTCAAAATCATTCTGGCGAGTCGTAACGCCGACAACACGGGCAAATTAGTTGCCGAATTGAATAGCAAAGGTTACCAGGCCGAGGCCAAGGTGGTGGACGCATCTGATGCAAGACAGGTAGCCGCACTCATTGCCGCCGTTAAAAATCAGGAAGGTAACATTGATGTGCTGCACTACAACGCGGCAAATCTTCGCCAGGCCACAATCGCCAGTCAAGCCAACGACACGTTTAACAGTGATCTGGCCGTTAATATTGGCGGTGCCTTATCGGCGATTAAAGCAGTGGTACCGTTAATGACCGAAGCCAAATCAGGTTCTATCCTGCTCACAGGCGGCGGGTTTGCGCTATATCCAAGCCCAGACTATCTCTCGCTGAGTATTGGCAAAGCTGGCATTCGCGCGTTGACTTTGGGGCTTTTTGAAAACCTGAAAGAACAGAATATCCATATTGCCACTGTCACCGTGGCCACCTTTGTGAGCCCTGACTCAAAAGAGTCTCATGATGTCGCCGAACAATTCTGGACATTGCATTCCCAGCCTGCTGGTCAGTGGTCCGCAGAAACCATGTATCCAGCCAGCTAATTGTAGGTAAGCTCAATCTTGAGGGGAGGAGCAACCCTCCTTTCATGATGCACGGCAAGCTAATAGAGGCCGAACCTTAATACTCAAGGCCTCTCAGCCGCTTTCAACCATTCATTAAGCCCGCTGACACCAATTGTGAGAGACCGATCTTGAATCTCTATTACTCGACGTAACATATCCCCATCATCACTTTCCTCACGCTCCTCTGCTTCCGCAAACAACCTAGTCATCATTTGAGCAAAATGATTTTCATGGTCATAAAGGTTTATTTCTCCATTAATTACGAAGTAAAAATACAGTTCAGTTACCGCTAGAGCATACTCAGGATCTCTTTGTGACCAGGCATTTAACCATTCAGGTAACTCATACAAATAACTATCTTTAATTTCTGGATTTTGACGAACTACCTTGAAGCATTCGGTAACTAACTCTAGAGGTATGAAGTTATCGTTAGATTTACCGCTAAATAAATTCTCAAGTTGATTTGCTACAACATGAGCGTGGGAAATGCCCGTATCGAATCCAGCAGTGAGTCCTTTCAGGCACTGAACACGATGTTGTTTAATATTTTCAACATTAGTCCACACTGTTGCTGCACCCCGCCATGCGGAAGTGTTATTCAGTATCCTTAATTCAAATAGGAATACATCAAAATCAACATTGGAAATTAAGGCTGCCAATGCAGAGATTCTTCCCCAAATTTCCAATGCTTTTCCATTTTCCGAAGTTAGGAGTCGGGGCAGGATAGGTTCGATAATATCGAAATGGTGATAATAGGAGTGATAAAAGCAAGGTTCAGAAAATTCCCACAACTCTTGTGGTTGCCTCATAACAAGTTCAAATAATCTCCAGCCTAGCTCACTATCTAGACTTTGCAATTTGGGTAATTGTCGCAATATTAATACGCGTACTGATGACTCGCTATCACTTGCTAAAGCCTCCAAAGTTGAAATCAGTCCTGATGGATAAGGATTATTGTTATCTCGGAAGTTTATTGCAAAAGCAATCATCGCTTGTGCCAAGTCACCTTTTACTAATGCACAGCCTCTAGTTATTAAATCAACCTCTCCTTTGTAGGGATCATCCTGTTGAAAGTTTGCAAACGCTTTTGATAAATTCACCAACTTTTCGGCATGTTTTTTATCCAGAACGAAGTTAGCACAAGCAGCAATGACCTTAGCAGTAGCCGGGTTAAGTTCCCAATACTCAGGGTGTAGCTCCAATTCATTAAGAATCTGATTAGCTAATACATTTTCATCAGGATCTTCAACAGCTTGCCACGGGTCCTGGCTTCTCAAATTTCCAAACCTATATGACAGGTAAGTTGAAACTCCATCCATGATGTGATCTTTAAACACCCCTGCTATTTCAAACCAATCGCTATTTAATAATTTTAAAAATCTACTTGGGTGGCGGTTTGCTGCCTGAAACAATTGACCAGCCACATCGCGCTGGCCGCTCATGAGGAAGTAGATATCGTCTCGTTCTGGATTGATTTCAAAGTGTTTGAGTACCCTCAAAACACCAATATCGCTTAGGGTTAGAAAGGTGTTATAACTTAATTGTGATGAAGATCCACCTGCTCTTAATAGTATTTCTGGTTCACGAACTAATATTCCATGTTCATTTTGATAACTATCTAAAAATTTTTGGCCTGATTGAGATCTGAGGAAAGTTGGTATCGAAGCGAAATACTCTGCTCGATTTCTTAATACCCATGGTCTATTAACATTCTCAAAACCTTGCTCCTCCCAAACCTTGTGAATACACTCCATCACGGAGTCTTGTTTTGCTGGGGTCAAGAACTGAAAAGCTGACTGAATTAAATTTCCCAACTCATACTTGAGTTGGAATTCAAGTAGGTTTCTGTCACATAGCATTCGACCTATGATTTCAATATTATTCTCTGGGTTTTTCGTGCAGGCAATAATGCCGAAATAAATCAAAGCTCCCTCATGATTTAGGCAAACTCTATCCCGGTTGAATTTCCACCAATCTGAATGATTGGAGGCATGCGTAAGAATTGCAACCTCAATAGCACCAAAAAGGACTTCGAGGCTCTCAGCAGAGCGAATCACGCCCTGGCTATGAAGGCTTTCATATGAAGTTTCTCTAAGGAACCCTGAGTGGTATCCATTTCGCGTTTGTCGGTAGGTTTGTGTTTCAAACAAGCTCCACTTCTCCACTGAATCAAGGGCCAGATTCAGTAAGGTTGTTGAAGCCAACATCCTACGACTTAAAAACATATCCTCTGGCGACCCGAATTCGTGAGGCCGACAACGTAATTTATTGCCATACCGATTGTTGAGCATCTCTTCATCACTCACGTTGTTGAGGATGAATTTCCAGAGTAATGCATCATCCGCTGAGCCGGCAATGACACTTTTTGCGATCACTCGCCCAAGAAAGTTGTAGTGATCTGGAGGAATCTCTAAAAGCCGATTAATTAGTGGCAATGCTACGGCTATATTCTCAGTATTTACGTCACATAGATATGAACTAACACGATCAGGAAACTTAATCTCATACCAATCGAGATCCATCAACATTTTCCAATATGAGACTACTCCTGCAATATCATCATTACTCCATACTGAAATACGATGTACATGCGCCACGAGTCCATAAACGTTTTGCTCAGCCAAAAATTTGGGAATCAAGTGCTTAAGCCAAAAGTAATGCCACTCGATAGCATTTGCTGCTCCATAGATGACATTGAAAATACCAGTATTATTCTCATGTAAATCCCGCAGCATTGGCCAGTCATCATCTTGAGGCAGTTGCTCAGCAAATGTTTCCGCTACTAATCTACGAATATGAAATGCGGATTCTCCGTTCAATACACTGCGCACTTGTTTTCTAAAGTCACGTCGCTCGCCAAGTACTAATTGAGAAACAAAACTACGGATACTAGGACGTACGAATGGAACTGCAGGAAGTGTCTGTATGAACTGACTTAAAGTCACACTTTCTCTAATGGCACGACTAATTACTAACACATCAAGCAATGTTTGATGTCCAAACGTTAATTTATTGTCGTGAGTTTCCTGTAATACATTGAGGCTGCACAATACCCTGCGGATTTCTTGGGAGGCTTGGAAGTGTTGGTGAGGAACAACCAAGCTGCGCGTTCTGAGCATTTCAGTAGCAATGATCTCGATTGCTTTTAATGCTTCATCACCTAGAGCATCATTTTCTCGTACGATGGTTTCAAGGTATCGCTGAGCTAATGCTTGACTAGTGACGACGTTGAATGCGCCTCCAACTTGAGCCAACTCCACGAAAAGGCCAAACTCCCTTGGGTTTCGAATGAGCTCTTGCGTCGATTTATCTATGCCATCGATAGGTATTCCTAAACTGGATAACAAGGGACATACTTCCTTTTCCCAGTTTAGTGGCTGAATTGCCAACTCATAGTCCCAGGATCGTTCAGCTATGCGACGGTCATAGTGTCTATCAAAATCTCTACAGGCAGTTACTACAGTGATATTGGCGTTGATTAATAACTGATCAATCTGGCTTAGGAAATACCTTAGAACCCTGTGATCTCTTGAAATGGAAAGCACATCTAAAGAGTCCATAACAACGACGACATGAGAATGCTCAGACATTCGAGCAGCTTTCTCAACCCATTGATCTGACAATCCTTGCGCCTGCCTGTCTAGAGATGTAGCTAACTCAGCAAATTCTCGGGTTTGAATAAAAAGAGGTACGATGTTCCTTGTTAACGCTTGCTCTTCTAAGGCCTCTTGCAATGCAAGCATGGAACAAGTTTTTCCAGATCCGGGTTTACCAGTAAGTAATATTGATCGTCGTTTGGCATTTACCGCACCTAGGAGCTTACTCACAACATCGCTATGCAATCGTTGCCCAGCAATATCCCGTTTCCAAGTTCGCCCAACTGCAGAGGTTTGTGCGAAAGAATGACGTACATCACCAAGTTCAACTGGCGCAGCGAGCATAGAACCTGCTGTTTCCAATATGTGTTTTAGATCTTCTTTCGTAAAACGATGCTGAACCCCACTAGAACCCACATTACCGTGTAATCGCCCTCCGAGCTCATCGAGGCTTGTCCAAAGTGCGTTATATGCAATTTTAGGATTACTTGCAATTTGCTGTAGACGATCTATCAGATCATCTTTCATGAGCGCCAAAGTCTCACTAGCGACAAAATCCGTGCGCCTTATGAATTCGTAGGTTGAGAAGCTTTGTCCGACAAGCCTAAAGCGTGCTTCCAAAGCAGAATTCACTGCTTTCAGTTTATTGGAGAGATTTGCTAAAAATGTTTTCCCATCCGGCTGGGTCAAGCCGAACTCTCTTAACTTAGCCAGATCACCAAAATTGGAGCGAGAATAAAACAATACTTCAGATGTAGGATACTTAACTAAAAAGCTAACCGCTTTATCTATTTCCTCATCTAGATCAGAAACAGACCATGATTTGAAGTCAGTTTGGTTTTTCTTGCATTGGCATGCAATCAGAGAACCATCGGCCCTGCTAATGACTACATCGTCTACAGAATGCTCAACAGAATCTACTTGCAACCAAATATAGTCTGGGTTTGATAGCACCCTCAAAGCCCATCCAAACGCAATTAACGTCTGGTAGCCGTCACCAATATTTGAATAAACACCTGCTACGCTCAACTACACGCTCCCGTTCTTTCTTTTTCGTCTTGAATCGTTTCGTTTCGGGATAGTAGCTCATATTTGCTCGAACATTACCTTAGGCACTCAACTTTCAGATTACGTTTAATAGTCCTCTGATTGCCACAGTAGGGGTTGGGGTAAAGCGGTTTCGCTAATCGAACTGTTTTGCATCTCCCACCTTGGATAGGTCCGTAATCTAACACCCTATGACTGCAGATAATTCAGATTCACCAGTTATCACACAGCAGTACAGCTTGCTCTTAAAGACATATAACTATCAAAGCGATTGCAACTAATTTCGCAATAGATTCCGTTTTTAATAAAGCATGTACGGACTTTATTAGTTTTTTCCAACTCCATTAACAAATCACAACAAGCCCGATAGCGTTGAACTTTTAAATGGGCTAGCACTCTCAAGCTTTGAGTGCTAAAATCATTTTAAACATCTTCTTTCAATAAGGAGTTTATTATCAACGCGTTAACTTTACCTGTCGTTTCCTCGGCTGACAGCCTGGATAAATATCTGCGCACCATCAAGCAGTTTCCAGTGCTCACGGCTGAAGAAGAATACAGCTATGCGACTGAGTTGAAACAAAGTGGTGACCTGGAGGCTGCGCGCGCACTGATCGTGTCGCATCTGCGCCTGGTCGCGAGCATTGCCCGTGGTTATAGCGGTTATGGTTTGCCACAGTCTGACCTGATTCAGGAAGGTAATATTGGCTTGATGAAAGCGGTGAAACGCTTTGACCCTGACCGTGGCGTGCGCCTGGTCTCGTTTGCCATGCACTGGATTAAAGCCGAGATCCATGAATACATCGTGCGTAACTGGCGCCTGGTGAAAACCGCGACCACCAAAGCACAGCGCAAACTGTTTTTTAATTTGCGCAGCATGAAGCAAGGCTTTGAAACGCTGAGCCCGGATGACGTACACCGTATCGCCACCGAGCTGAATGTGAAGCCGGAAGAAGTGACCGAGATGGAATACCGCCTCAACGGTCAGGAGATTTCACTGGATGCGCAGGTGGATGACGACGGCGAAGAAGTGTATAGCCCGATTGCGTTCCTCGAAGATGAAGGCCCTGAGCCATCGACCTTGCTGGAAAACCTGCAAACCGAGCATCTGCAAACCGAAGGTTTGAGCATGGCTTTGCAACAACTGGATGAGCGTAGCCGCCGTGTGCTGCAAGCACGCTGGTTGACTGAAGGCAATGCCTCCACGCTGCATGAACTGGCTGCTGAGTTTAATGTGTCAGCAGAACGTATCCGCCAGATTGAGCAGAAGGCGATGCAAAAAATCAAAACCTATATGCTGGAAAGCAAATAACAAAACGGGAGCAAATGCTCCCGTTTTTGTTTTCATGGCAGTTATTTTTAGGCCGCTTGTACGATGACTTCTTCGTGCGCCAGCGCAAACATGGCTTTGCCATTGAGTTGATCTAGCTCAGCCAGTTGCTGGCGGATCGATAACTCCACCTGCTCTAAATCGGCAATACGCTCTTCCAGGGTATCGGTTGCCTGGTAAATGCGCTTGATGCTTTCCACTCGGCGCTTGAGTTGCACATGGTGTTCGCGCATCTGGCTTTCCATCGGCGCGATGACGGCTTTTAGCCAGCTCTCGGTATCGCGGTTCGCTGCCTCATATTCCAGAATCACATGGCTGGCCAGCGTTTCGAAAAACTTGCTGGTTAGCGTCAGTTTTTCGTGTGCAATCATATTGAAGGTGGTGTTGAACTGGTCACGATAAATGGCTTCCAGTTTATTGAGCGCTTTTAAATAGCGTGAGGTAGAAAATGGGGGAGGCGCTTTTTGCAGCAAACCGTGCTCTTTGGAAAACTTCTCATACATGGCTTCCATCATCTTCTTGATTTCATGCACATGCACATCGGCATCCATCATGCGGCGCTTGAGGTCACTGAAAAAGTCATCCATGGCTTGCCGCATGGTTTTGGTAAACGCTGCTTTCATCATGGTATCGCGGGTTTCACGCACCTTGTTTTTAAGCGCAGGCATGCCTAGATGATGGAATACCTGGTTGGACTGCGCCGAAAACACGCTACGCAAGGCTTGATAACGCTGTAAACCGACTTCAAAATTGACCTTGTCTTGCTTGACCTTGCGCATCATCTGCGCAATCACGTCCTCATTCTTGCCCTGCAAACAACGCAACTCATCGGCTTGATCCAGGACGCTTTGCAAACGCGTTTCTAGCGTGATGCGCGTCTGATGCACCATGTCTTCAATTTCGCCCTGTATGCTTTCGCGTACGATCTCCTGCTTGGCCGGGATCAGCTCATCAGACAGGTTTCTTTCCAGTTGCAGCAAACGGCTTTTGAGCAGCAACTGCTGGTCGCCCTTCACTTTAGCCAACAGGCCTTTTTGCGCGGAGGTCGGTAAAATCTGGTCGCGCGGCAAACCTAATAACTCAGCCGTGTTTTGTAACTGGCGATAAAGCTCTGTTTCTACTTCATCATCTGTTTTCAGTGGATCCCACAACCCATCAATCTTGTTAAGTACGGCTATACGGCCTTTTTGCTTCCAGCGTGCACCGCTGATATAACGGCGCCAGACTTCCATTTCAGATTTAGTCACGCCAGTATCGGCGCCTAAAATAAACAGCACCGCATGCGCATTCGGCAGCATGCTCATGGTGAGCTCGGGCTCGGCACCTATCGCATTCAATCCTGGCGTATCCAGAATCACCAGGCCTTGCTTGAGCAAGGGGTGCGGGAAATTAATCACCGCGTAACGCCAGCAGGGAATTTCCAACAGGCCATCGTTACCAATCAGCATGGCATCATCTGGCTGGTCCGGGTGATATAAGCCCAGGGACTGTGCTTCATCAACAGTGACGCGGCGGGTACGGCTCACCTCTTTAAAAGCTTCGACCATGCTTTCGCGTGAGTGTGCATCAAATTCGACCGCGGACCAGGCTTGTGGCATGCGGCGGTATTCGCTAATGGAAATCTGGTGGGTGCTGGTTTCAATCGGCAGCAATGACAAACTGACCGGCTTGCCGGTGTCATAACGCAATTCGGTTGGACACATGGTGGTCCGCCCTGCGCCAGATGGCAGCAAACGGTGGCCATAGCCGGAAAAGAAAATCGCATTAATAAGCTCGGATTTGCCACGCGAAAATTCGGCGACAAATGCCACGTTTAACTTGTCCTCACGCAAGCGGTTTAGTTGCTGCTGTATCCGCTCTTCTATTTGCACATCGCTGAGCTGTTTATCAGCCAACCAGCGCCGATAATCCCCCAAAACATCAGCAATCGATTGACGCCATCGCGTGTACAAATCAAATTGTTGTGCCAGTCTGTTATTTTCCATAGGACCTGCTTAAGAATTGTTAGGTAACCTATTCATGATGGTTTGTTTTTTTTAGTAATCTATCATGAAATAATAAAAGTTCAAATAAATCATGTAGGTATAGCCATTAATTCACAAATAAAATGAATTATCAACCATAAGATACAACAATTACTACCCATGCGCGGCTACCATGCATCTGCTATCATGCGCATAATTAAAGTTAACGACCCAATCCACCACTTTCTTCAATCTTATGAGCGGTCTACACCCAGATTGTCCGACCCCGACCCTGATACAGCTGCATCAGGCCTCACACCTGCTTGAAATACACTTCGATAACCATACCGAGTGCATGCTGTCTTGCGAGTTTTTGCGCGTGTATTCGCCCTCGGCCGAAGTGCGCGGCCATGGTGCC
Source organism: Methylophilus sp. UBA6697 (assembly GCF_002454655.1). Lineage (NCBI taxonomy): Bacteria > Pseudomonadati > Pseudomonadota > Betaproteobacteria > Nitrosomonadales > Methylophilaceae > Methylophilus > Methylophilus sp. UBA6697. Next base: position 16,196 of record NZ_DKJH01000025.1, on the reverse strand, counting down.
GGACAGGAAGTACTGCAACTGGACAAAGAAAACGTCAATATTAACGATATTGAACCGGTTGGCAGATACGCCATCAAACTGATATTTGACGATGGTCATGATACTGGCCTGTATTCATGGGATTATCTGTACTATCTGGCGCAACATTATGAAAGCCTGTGGCAAGACTATGTGACTAAACTGTCTATGGCTGGCCATACCCGCAAGGAACCGACACATGCAGCAAAACACTGATCAGGAAAAAACTACCCACTTTGGCTTTGATACCGTCGCCGAAACCGACAAGCAGAAAAAAGTTGGCGAGGTGTTTCATTCTGTCGCGCAAAAATACGACATCATGAACGACGTCATGTCCGCAGGCATGCACCGTTTATGGAAGCGCTTTGCGATTGACGTTAGCGGCGTAGGCCAAGGCGACAAGGTGCTGGATATTGCTGGCGGCAGCGGTGATTTGTCTCGCCTGTTTGCCAAGAAGGTCGGCACACAATCTGCCGTCAATCCTGGCACCGTGATTCTGACAGACATCAACGCCTCCATGCTGGGCGTGGGCCGTGACCGCATGATTGATGCAGGGCTGAGTATTCCGGCGGCACAATGCAATGCAGAGATTTTGCCCTTTGCTGACGAAACCTTTAATTGTGTCATCGTCGCCTTTGGTTTACGCAACATGACGCACAAAGACGTTGCCTTGCGTGAAATGCAGCGCGTGCTCAAGCCGGGTGGCCGCTTGCTGGTACTCGAATTTTCTAAAGTCTGGCAACCGCTGGAAAAACTCTACGACACCTACTCATTTAAACTGCTGCCCAAATTTGGCAAATGGATCGCCAACGATGAACCCAGCTACCGCTACCTGGCAGAGAGCATACGCATGCACCCGGACCAGGAAACCCTGAAGCAAATGATGCACGAGGCAGGATTTGGCAAAGTGGATTATTACAACCTGACCGCTGGCGTGGTGGCCTTGCACAAAGGCATCAAGCTCTAAGCCCATGTTTAAACCCCTGATTCAATTCGTATTGCAACACCTGATGCAGCAAAATAGCTGGACAGCGCCGCTGCTACAGCCTTATGCCCACAAAAATCTGCGTGTGGACTTTAAAGTCGCCCAGGCCACACTCACCATTCTAAATAATGGCGAACTGGCGGTAGCCGGAGACACGGCAGAAGCAGATGCCACCATCCATTTGCCACCCAGCCTGGCCATGCGCCTGCTCCGGCAAGACCCGCTTGCACACAGCCTGATTAAAATTGAAGGCGACGCCGCACTCGGCATGGCCGTCGGCAAGATACTCTCCGCCGTGCGCTGGGACATAGAAGATGACCTGAGCAAAGTCGTTGGTGATATTGCCGCTTACCAGGTCGTGCAAATCGGACAGGAAAAGTTACAGCGCTGGCAAAGCCAGGCCAAAAATCTGGGCGAGATGCTGGTGGAATACTGGCAAGAAGAGCAACCCATCATCGCCAAGAAAACCCGCATCGCGCAATTTAACCAGTCGGTGGACCAATTGCGCGAAGACACCGACCGATTACAGCAACGCGTCGACAAACTCCTCGCAGCAGCTTCAGAAAGCCAGTAACACATGCATTGGTTACGTTTTTTTCATATTATCGGCGTGCTGATCTGGTATCGCCTGGATATTTTTTTCGTCCGCGATGAGCAACCTGGCTGGATGCATCGCCTGTTGAATGTCTTTTTTTTCTGGCGTCATGCCCCTGAACAACGCGCCGTACGCTTGCGCCTCGCGCTAGAGAAGCTGGGGCCAATTTTTGTCAAATTCGGCCAAATGCTGTCAACACGCCGCGATCTACTACCAACTGACGTCGCCGACGAACTCACCAAGCTACAAGACCAGGTACCGCCATTTGCTTATGCGCAGGTCGAGGCCATTATTCAAGAAGCCTTTGCTGCGCCACTGAGCACGGTGTACGCAGAGTTCAATATCACCCCTGTTGCCAGCGCTTCAGTGGCGCAAGTGCACTTTGCCAAACTGCATAGCGGCGAGCAAGTGGCAGTGAAGGTATTGCGCCCAGGCATTGCCGCCACCATCCATCGCGATATCGCCTTGTTACGCACACTGGCCTGGTGGGTAAAAAAATGTTCGCGTGAAGGCCGACGCCTGAAACCAGATGAAATGGTCGACGAGTTTGCGCGCCATACCGAGCACGAGCTAGACCTGACCCTGGAAGCGGCGCAATGCGCGCAGCTAGGTCGCAACTTCAGCGATCGCCGCCTGTTGGTGCCCACTGTTTACTGGGACTATTCGCACAAACACGTCATGACTATGCAACGCATGTTCGGCACGCCGGTCAGGGATACCGAATCTTTGCGCGCCTACGGCATAGACCTGACGCAACTGGCGCACGAAGGTGTCGAGATTTTTTTCACCCAGGTATTTCGTGATGGCTTTTTCCATGCCGACATGCACCCTGGCAATATTCAGGTTGTGACCGAGGGGCCGGACAAAGGCAAATTTATCGCGCTCGATTTTGGCATCATGGGCAGTCTGTCACCTACCGATCAATATTACCTGGCGCGGAATTTCCTGGCATTTTTTAACCGCGATTACCGCGATGTCGCCGTGGCGCACATTGAATCCGGCTGGGTGCCTGCAGATACCAATGTTGAGGCACTGGAAACCGCCGTGCGCGCGATTTGCGAACCGATTTTTGAAAAACCGCTGAAGGATATTTCATTTGGCCGCACATTGCTCAGCCTGTTCCAGATGTCACGCCGCTTTGGCGTCAATATCCAGCCACAGCTGATCATGCTGCAAAAGACCTTGTTGAACATTGAGGGCCTGGGCCGCGAGCTCGACCCGAATATTGATTTATGGCATAGCGCCAAACCTTTCCTCAAACGCTGGATGAGCGAGCAAATCGGCTGGCGCAGCCTGCTTAAATCAGCCAAGCGTGAACTGCCTTATATTCTCACCCACGCAGCAGAAATGCCGCGCCTGTTTGAGCAATACCTGCGCAACCAGACCGAGCTTGGCAAGCAACAAAGCCGTATCGACGCCCTGCTTACCTCGCAGCACCAACAAGCCACCTGGCAAAAATGGGCCACAACCGCTATCGTCGTGCTGGTGTTACTGCAATTTGCAAGTTTGTTCCTGCTGTTTAACCACTAAAGGAGATCGACCATGCAATTATTCAAGCAACTGCTGGTGACCACGCTACTCATGCTGCCCTATGCATTACATGCGGCAGACCTGGGCGGCCTGTGGCAAACCACCGACGACAAAACTGGCAAACCCAGATCACTGGTGCGCATTGTTGAAAACGCAGGTGAATATAGCGCGATTGTCGAAAAAGGCCTGCTTGCCACCGACACCGGCGATGCCGTGTGCGACAAATGCACGGACGAGCGTAAAGGCCAGAAAATTGTCGGCATGACTATTGCCAAACATTTAAAGAAAAGTGCCAATAGCAATGTCTATGATAGCGGCGAGATTCTCGACCCGGAAAATGGCAAAACCTACAAATGTAAAATGACACTAGGCGCAAACGGTAATGAGCTCGAAGTGCGCGGATTTATCGGCTTCTCGCTGCTTGGGCGCTCGCAAACCTGGAAGCGGGTCGAGTAATTGTGCAGAATTGTAAAAAGGCCTGATTTTCAGGCCTTTTTAGCTTTCGCAATCATCACAAAACCATGTTTAGGCATGGTTTTGTTTTAAAATCAGCCTTTTGCAATCATCTCAAAGGGAAACAAGCTGTGCTGATCTGGTTTGTCGTGGCGTATTTACTGGTTTCAATCGGCATCGGCCTGATTGCCGCCAGAAATGTGCACAGCACCAAAGATTATGCCGTGGCAGGCCGTCACTTGCCGCTGCCTGTGGTCATGGCAACCGTGTTTGCCACCTGGTTTGGGGCCGAAGCCGTGTTCGGTGTCTCCGCCACCTTTGTGCGCGAAGGCCTGACCGGCGTTGCAGCAGATCCGTTCGGCTCCAGCATGTGCCTGATTATCGCTGGCATTTTCTTCTCCAGCCGCCTGTACAAACTCAACATCCTGACGCTGGGTGACTTCTATCGCATGCGCTATAACCGCTCGGTTGAGGTGCTGACCACCATTGCCATCGTCATCTCTTACATGGGCTGGGTCGCCGCGCAAATCAAGGCACTGGGCCTGATTTTCAATCTGATCAGCCATGGCGCCATTTCAGAACACACCGGCATGATCGTCGGCACCGCCATCGTGCTCACCTATACCACGCTGGGCGGCATGCTCTCGGTGGCGATTCTCGACTTTGTGCAAATGATCGTCGTCATCGGCGGCCTGCTTTATATCGCCAATATCGTCTCTGGCCAAACCGGCGGCGTCGCGCCGGTGATAGAGCACGCGCGCAATGCAGGCAAACTGCATTTCTTTCCGCAATCTACAAACTGGAGCGTATGGCTGACCTTTCTCGGCGGCTGGCTGACCATGATGCTGGGGTCGATTCCACAGCAAGACGTATTCCAGCGTATCACATCGGCCAAAACAGCAAAGATCGCCTTGTGGGGCTCATTGCTGGGCGCGAGCATCTACTTTTGCTTTACTTTTGTGCCCATGTTTATTGCTTATGCCGCGACGCTGATAGACCCGGCGGTATTTGGCACCCTGGTCGAAAGCGACTCACAGCGCGTGCTGCCCACGCTGGTGCTTACGCACACGCCGCTGATCGCACAAGCGATTTTCTTTGGCGCGGTGCTATCAGCCATCATGAGTTGTTCCTCAGCGACCCTGCTGGCCCCTTCTGTGACCTTTGCTGAAAACGTGGTGAAAGGCTTTGTGCCGCACATGAACGACCATGCATTTTTGCGCGTGATGCGACTGTGCCTGGTGGGCTTTGCCGCCATGGTATTGTTTTATGCGCTTAACTCAGAGCTGTCGATCTTTGGTATGGTAGAAAGCGCGTATAAAGTCACGCTGGCAGGTGCTTTTGTGCCGCTGTTTTTCGGTGCCTTCTGGAAACGCGCAAGCAGCCAGGGCGCACTGGCTGCGATTATCTTCGGCATAGGCAGCTGGGTATTGATCGAGATCCTGGTAGGCGAAGCCAGCCTGGTACCAGCGCAATTGGTGGGTCTACTCATCAGTGCTGTGGCAATGATCATCGGCTCATTGCTACCACAGAAAATTGGCGGTACGCCGCACAGCCCTTCCGGCTATTTACACGAGCATGCGGCAAGCAGCCACCCGCATTAAACCTCGTCAATGCGGGAATACGGCTTTAAAACAGCGACTATTCAAATAAACAAAGTCGCCTTATATTGATGATAATGCTTTTTTGAGCATGATCCGCCTTTAGATAATTGAACATTTATGGCCGTTAACAAGCGTTACTACACCCTACTCCTCAGCGCCATTGTGCTCATTGGCTTTGTGGCTACCAGCCTGATTGGTTACTTTGTCGCCAAAGACTCGCTGACTGACCGCTTGCAGCAGGAAATGCTGCCGCTCACCAGCGACAATATCTACTCTGAAATCCAGCGCGACTTGTTGCAGCCGCTCTTGATTTCCTCACTGATGGCCAATGATGTCTTTGTATTTGACTGGATCAATAATGGCGAGCAAGACGCCAATAGAATGACCAGTTACCTGGCGCAAATCCAGAAAAAATATAACACCATCACCGCCTTTTTTGTGTCTGAAAGCTCAGGCAATTACTACCATCCGTCTGGCGTTTTAAAACGCGTATCGCCAGCAAATCCTGAGGATCACTGGTATTTTGATGCCAGAAACTCACGCAACCCTTACGTCATCAATATTGACCGCGATACTGCAGACAAAAAACGCCTGAGTATTTTTGTAAATTACCGCATTGAAGATAAATCCGGCAAGTTTATTGGCGTGATTGGTGTGGGTTTATCGCTGCAAACCGTGGTTGAGCTGATTGAAAACTACCAGAAACGCTATGGCCGCGAAATCTACTTTGTGAATCGCCAGGGCGAGGTCATGCTGCAAAGCAGCCAATACCGTTCTGAGCTGCACTTGCAAAACAAGTCCGGGCTGGATAAAGCGTTTCTGCAAGTGCTGACCTCGCCTAGCTCTTCGCTGTCGTTTAAAACCAGCAGCGGCAATATGCTCTACCTCAATAGTCGCCTGGTGCCTGAATTTGACTGGTATTTAATCGTCGAGCAAGTCAACGATCCAAGCTCAGAACGCATCGAAACCGCCTTCCTCATCAACCTGGCCGTGGCTGTCGTGATCAGCATGATCGTACTGGCACTGGCGCATTTTGCCGTACGTGGCTACCACGACAAGTTGGAAATGATGGCGACCCAGGACAAATTGACTGGTGTCACCAGCCGCCAGGTATTCGAGTTCTATTTCAAGCAAGCCGTCGCACGCGGCAAACGCCGCGACGAGTCATTGTCCCTGGTGCTGTTGGATATCGACCTGTTCAAACTAGTGAATGATACTTATGGCCACGAAGCCGGAGACAGAGTGCTTACGCGTGTGGCGCAGTTGATCAAGTCGCACGTTCGCGAAGAAGATGTGGTTTGTCGATGGGGCGGGGAAGAATTTTTGATTCTGCTTTCCGGCTGCAATATGCAACACGCCCGGGACATTACCGAACTCATACGCTCGGCGGTCGCCGGACTGCAATTCCACTTTAGCAATAAAGTGGTGCAAATCACCGTCAGCGCCGGTATCGCCGAGATGCAAGCGGATGAAATGCTTGGCCAGGTGGTGGAACGTGCGGACCATCACCTGTATGCTGCCAAGCGTGCCGGGCGTAACTGCATCAAGCCAGACATCGATGACGACGAAACGGCATAACGCAGACGTTGCTGTGACGTCTATTTTTTGCGTATGCTACCAGCCGCACGCGGCTGGCAGTGCTCACAATAAAATGTAGAACGCTGACCCAGACGGATATTCAGGATCGGCTTGGTACACACGCGGCAAGGCTCGCCAGTGCGGCCATACACGGTATACGTCTGTTGAAAATAACCAGGGTTACCATCAGCACCAAAGAAATCACGCAAACTGCTACCACCAGCGTCCAGCGCAGCTTGCAAGGTCAACTTGATCTCTTGCACCAGCAATGCGCATTGCGCCAGTGTTAAGGCCTTGGCAGGCGTTTCAGGGTGTATGCGCGCCCTGAATAAAGACTCACTGGCATAAATATTCCCCACGCCCACCACCAGGTGCGCATCCATGATGGTCGTTTTGATCGGTGCGCTGCGTGTGCGTATATGTTGATATAAATAGTCAGCGTTAAAACCAGCCTCTAAGGGCTCGGGCCCCAGGCTGCTGAGCAGCGCATGCTGCAATGGGTGCTTATCCAGCCACAACACGGCTCCGAACCGGCGCGGATCGCGCAGACGGATCACGCGACCATCTTCAAAGCGGATATCAAAGTGATCATGCTTTTCGGCAGGGAAATCGCGCTCCAGCAAACACAGGCGGCCGGACATGCCCAGATGCAGCAACAACACGCCTTCTGCTTCAGTGGTGCCAATCTCGGCCAGGATATATTTGGCACGGCGCGTGAGTTTAAGTACACGGCGGCCTTGCAAATGTTGCGGCAAATCGGCCGGAATCGGCCAGCGCAAGCCATGATGGCGGATAGTCACTTGCGCGATCTGCGCCCCTTCTACAGGCAGCAACCCACGCCGCGTGACCTCAACCTCGGGTAATTCAGGCATGCCGGTTATTTGCTCTTAGGTGCCTGGATATTCACCGGCGGGTTCACCATGGTAAAACCGGTGTCGTTGCTGAAGTGATAAATAATCCCTTCATCTGGACGCGCCAGCAGATACTCTGGCGACTCCTGCAGCTTGTCAAAATGGACCTTCTTGCCATTGCGCAACAGCACTTCAAAAGAAGGATAGGTTTGCTTGCGATCTGGTGTATAAAACTCAACCGAGGTTGCTTGCGCCTGCACCCAGCTGAAATCCATCCACTCATTCATATCATTCTGTGTAGGCTTGGCTTTGGCATCGTTGGCCAGCCATTTACCTTCGCCAGACATCTGCACTTTAAGCGCATTCTCTTCCCACTGCTCCAGATGCGCGAGGTCGAAACCAGCCAGCTGTTTACGCTCGACCGGGGACAATGGTGTTTTATCTACCATTTCTATCGGCTGCGTAGACGCTGCTTCACTATACTGCCCGGGCAACAAATACACTTGCCCCGCATACCCGACGTACTGTTCTTCTGAAACAGGATTGTAAGTGCCAAACGTGAACACTTGCTCACCCTTGGCACCAGCTAGCGTCAACTTCAATACCGGCTGATCCAGCCCGTATTTAGCTGCATCTTGCAATGGCAGCCTGGTCGCCGTGGTTGCAGCAATAATAGACATCACGCGCTGCACAGAGGATTGGTCTGCACGTGCCGCATACGGCTTGCGCATCATCCAGTAACCATCCTGCTTTTCAAAAATGGTCGGGGCCTTGGCCGGAAACTCCGCTTTCACGGTATCGAAATCGGCCATTTTAAGGCTGGAAACTTCAAACCTGGCTGATGTTGCCTGTTCCTGCGGTTTCAAATGCAGGAACACGGCTATGCCGACCACCACAGCCAATAACAACAGATTCAATATCCATCTTTTTTTCATGACACCACTCCGACAACCAGACCGTTAGACATTAAGCCTTGCGGCGCTTCCACCACAGGAACAGGCCTGCAACAAACAAACCGACTGGAATCAGGTACTGGAACGCATGGAATACGATCCAGGCCACCAGGCGGCCCTGATCGGTTGCTGGAATCGTGACGTTAATATCTTTGAGTGGCATCGGCTGTATCGTAATCAGGCGATCATCACCCGCCAGCCAGTTGATGATATTAATGCCCAAATCCAGGTTGCCGCCGTTAGTAATAAAGGTATTGGCCAGGAAGTTGGCATTACCGATCACCACCACGCGCTGGCCTTTTTTACCGTATTCGCGCTCCAAAGCCACGCCGACGTTAATCGGGCCTGCTTTGTCTTTACCCTGGTCAAAACTGACCTTAAGGTTTTGCGCACCCGCCGGAATTTTGTCGGACTCCAGCCAGCCATTCGGCGCCACGTCGATCAGGCGGCCCACTTTCCAGCCCAGATCATCTGACGCCTGGCCATCGATCTGATGCGCCTCAGGGAACACGGTACGCAGCATAAAGTTACGTGTAATGGCATGGTCGCCATACAGGCTGGCAAACGCCATTTTCGGATCGGCGCCGTATTGTTCAGCCGCACGGTCAACCACGATACCGGCAGACACTTTAATGCCCAGGTACTCGGCCACTTCTTGCAACCCATGCAGGTTATCGTCATCCAGCAGCCACAGCACATTGCCGCCTGCTTCAATATAGGCCTTGATCTTTTTCGCTTCGACGGCGCTGATATCGACTTGCGGTGCTGCAATCACCAACATGGCACCATTGGCAGGCACGGCCTGGGCAATGGTCAGGTCAGGGTTAGCAAATTTAAAGCCTTTGCTTTCCAGCTGTTTGCCAAACTCACCCAGGTCATGGTTTTTCAGGCCTTGCAGCAAACGTTCGCCATGGCCATCCAGGTACATGACTGGCTGGTTATTGGTACGTGACAATCGCACCAGCAAGTTGGTCATTTCCTGCTCGGCAAACGGTGGCGTGATGTGCTCGGAACGCTTGTTGTACTCCACAATCGTCTCGCCATCGACCTTCACGCCGGCTTCTTGCGCCAGCTTTGGCTCTTCGGACGGATTGATAAACTTGATAAAAACGTTTTTCTTTTCGCGCTGGTAACGGGCGACAAAATCCAGCATGCCTTTGCGGAAAGTATCGCCATTATTGGCGTCATCGTTGGTGGCAAATACCGTGATATTGACGTCACCATCCATCTGCTTGAGCACATTGACACTGCCCTGGGTCAGGATATTGCGGTTAGCCTGGGTAATATCCTTGGCCCAGCGGTATTGGCTGGACAAATAGCCCAGCATGACCACCAACGCCAAAAACACCAGCACAAACATCCAGTTTTGCGCCAATAACTGCCATCTAAATTTACGGTTAATTTTCATAATGCATTCAGCTCAAAAACAATGTCGCGACTAACCGCGTAAACGATCCGCATCCAGACGACGAATCGTCAGGGTAATAAAAGTGAGGATAAACAGGCCGAAGTAGGCCAGGTCCGCCGTATCCATCAAGCCACCGGCAAACGACTGAAAATGGCGCATGAGCGAAAACTTGAGCATGGTACTGGTCGGGTCACCAGCAAAAAAACGGTCCAGGATCATCAGCACAAACAAGGCAATAAAACTGAGGATACCGGCAATAATCGGCTGCGCGGTCAGGCTGGAGAAATACAGGCCCAGCGCGGCAAAACTGGAAACCAGCAGCAGCAAACCCAGCGAGTTGGCAAAAATATAGCCGAAATCAATGTCTGCCCAAATGTTCAGCGTAAACAGCATGGCGGCAATATAGACCACCAATATGCTCAAAAACACCACCAGGCCCAGAAACTTGCCAACCACGATCTCGCTGATAGACAACGGTGCGCTGAACAAAAACGGCATGGTCTGACTGCGACGCTCTTCTGAAATCAAGCGCATCGAGAGCAAAGGCACGGCAAACAGCATGATAAAAGACGCCAGGCCATACACGGTTTGGCCGACAAACTGTGTCACGCCAATACGCTCGGCCGGGCGGATGGAGCCGGACATGACTTCAAAGTAATTATTCACTCCATTGAGGTAATAGGTGCCGAAGGAGAAGGTCAGCAGTGCCAGAATAATCCACCCCATTGGTGAGGCGAACATACTCTTGAGTTCTTTTCTTGCAATATTCAACATACTTAAAATCTTTCCGTCTACACTCAATCTGCTGGCTTAAGCCGCTTTGGCCTCATCCGTACCTGCTGCCTCGTGGTAAGTCAGCTGTACAAACACGTCTTCCAGGCTGGTCTGGTCAGGGGCGATATGATACAAGCCCCAGCCGTTTTGTACGGCGGCCTGCACAATGGCTTCATGCGGTTGTGTGCCTTCATGAAAACGAATGCGCCACAGCCCATCCGCCGACTCCACTTCAGCCACACCGGCAATCGCAGCCAGTTGCGCCGCCGCTGGTGCATGGCGTAAACCGACCAGCAGCTTGTTACCGATGCGCTGCTGTTTAAGCACATCAATACCGCCGTTAAACACCAGCTTACCTTTATCGATAATCTGCACGTGGTCACACACCATTTCCACTTCCGGCAAAATATGCGTAGAGACGATCACGCTATGCGCCTGGCCGATCTCTTTGATCAAGGCACGGATATCACGGATCTGGATCGGATCCAGGCCGACCGTCGGTTCATCCAGAATCACCACCATCGGGTTATGAATAATGGCCTGGGCAATCCCAACGCGCTGCTGGTAACCGTTAGACAGGTTTTCAATCAGGCGTTTGCTCATATGGGTGAGGCCACAGCGCTCTTTGGCATGCTCAACCGCTTTTTTAATATGCTTGCCCGCCACATTATGCAAACGTGCAGCAATCGTCAGATACTCATCTACCGTAAATTCTTTATATAAAGGACGCATTTCCGGCAAGTAACCAATCAGGGCTTTGGCTTCTTTCGGATGCTCCATCATATCGATGCCACAGATTTTGACGCTACCGGCACTGGGCGCCAGATTACCGGTCAACATTTTCATGGTGGTCGACTTACCAGCACCGTTAGGCCCCAAAAAGCCTAATACCTGCCCCTGTTGCAGACTAAACGTTACGTCACTGACCGCTGCGCGGCCACCATACAAACGGGTCAATTCGATTGCTTCAACTGTCAAATTTGCCATGATTCTTTCACACACCTACCGACTAAAGACAACTGCATTGCGCCAACAGTACCACTGCTGACCAGCAAATCCCTAGACAAAGATTTCATCAAAAAGTTATAGTGCCAATACTACTGTTGTAGCATGCGGTTTTAGCCCAAGCCAAACCGTCAATTACAATTCAGTTACAAATCGCACATTATGGATGAACTTGCAGCAACTGTCACGGACTAAACAACAATTCAGCATCACACAACGACCGCTTAAATCGCCGCCATGACACTGTTCATCAACAGCCCAACCAACCAGGAATTCAGTATGCCTCAAACCAGCCGTTTCACGCTTAAACCCACTGCAAAGCGCCGCACAGCCCTGGCGCTTTGCCTGGCATTGCTGACAACCCCGGCCTGGTCAGCCAGCAGCTCCCCTACGATCACCACACCCACGGCGGAATTTGTCTACAAATACCTACTGGGCGAAGTCGCTGCCCAGCGTGGCGAATTTGTGTTGGCAGGCCAGTTGTTCCTCGACTTAGCCAAACAGACACGCGACCCATTGCTGGCTGAACGTGCGACCCAGGCTGCCACGATTGCGCGCACGCCGCAACTGGCCTTGCCTTCGGCCGAACTATGGTCAGAGCTGGCTCCGGACTCGATTCCTGCCGCACAAACGGCGAGCCAGTTATTCATCGCCAATGGCAACCTGAAAAAAGCCATTCCGCAAATCCAGAAAGTACTCGCCAACGATAATATCCGCCCGAATGCCTTCATGGAATTGAACAGCCTGATGATGCGCGTGACGGACAAAACCAGCGTGCTGGAAGCGATTCAGCAACTGGCCAAGCCTTACCCCAAACTGCCTGAAGCCCATTTTGCTGTTTCACAAGCCGCTTATTTTGCTCACAACGAAAGCCTGATGGTTGCCGAACTCAAAGAAGCGTCCAAACTGCGCCCGGGCTGGGAGCCACCAGCACAAATCCGCGGCCAGATGCTGAGTGAGCAAGACCCGCAAAAAGGCATTGCGTTTTATCGTGATTTTTTAAATTCCTACCCCGAAGCTGACCAGATCCGCCTGGCGCTGGCGCGTGCCTTACTGGTACAAAAAAACACCACGGATGCCAAGGTAGAGTTCACCAAATTGCTCGAGCGTCATAAAAACAACCCGGAAATGAATGTCATCGTTGGCCTGCTGGCGCTGGATGCCAAAGAGTACAGTTTTGCTGACCGTTACCTGGAGCACGGCCTTGAAGTGGGTTTTAAAGAGCCGAACAAAGTGTATTTCAACCTGGGCCGCTCGGCTGCCGAGCAAAAAGATGACGCACGCGCCCTGCAGTGGTTTGACAAAATCGGCGAAGGCGAGCAGTTTCTGGCAGGTCGCCTGGCATCAGCCGGCATTATCGCGCGCCGGGACGGCATTGATGCAGCAATTACCATGCTGGACAATGTTGATGGTTTAACGCCGGAACAACAAGCATTAGTGGTACAGAATGAAGCTTTGATGCTTAACCAGGCCAAACGCACCGACGAAGCCTACACCCTGCTGGAAAAGGCGGTGCAAAGCTTCCCCGAGAGCCCGGAACTACTGTACGACTATGCCTTGAATGCGGAACGCAAAGGCAAATTTGACATCATGGAAGAGACTTTATCCAAGGTCATTAAAATCAAACCAGACATGGCTGCCGCCTACAATGCGCTGGGCTATTCTTATGCAGACCGCAATATCAAGCTGATGGAAGCCAAGAGCCTGATTGAAACTGCCACCAAGCTGTCGCCAGAAGACCACTACATTATGGACAGCCTGGGCTGGGTATATTACCGCCTCGGCGACCTGGGCCATGCCACTGAAGAGTTGCGTCGCGCATACACGATTCAGCAAGATCCTGAAATTGCTGCCCACCTGGCTGAAGTATTATGGAAGCAAGGCCAACGTGACGAAGCGCAGAAAATTCTGGATCAGGCACTCTCCGCCAATCCTGACAACGAAGTGCTGGTCGCCACTGCGCAAAAACTGAAATCAGCCCTGTAATGCTGGTCACACTACCCACGCTGGCGCGCTGGAAGTCGCGCACAGGCCACCGAGTCATGGCTGGCCTGCTGGGCGTGGCGCTGGCCGGTTGCTCCACCTTGCCTGCGCCGCCGACCCAGACCACGGCAAGCACCGCCACCCAGCAACGCATACAGCGCTTGCAAGCCAGGCAGGCATTTGCGCTAGAGGCCAAGTTGGCGGTGCAATATGCGGGCAAAGGCTATACCGCCCGCCTGGAATGGCAGCATGATGCGCAAGAAGATACCATGCGCATTTTCAGCCCCTTGGGCCAGCAAGTCGCCCTGATTCACCGCACACCGCAAACGGTTACGCTGACCGACCAAAGCGGTAAACAACACACCGCGGCCGATGTCGCCAGCCTGACCGAGCGACTACTCGGCTGGCGCCTGCCGCTCGCCGGGCTAAGCCAATGGATTTTAGGCACGCCTCACCGTGACAGCCCGTTCCAGGCCAATTATCTTGAAAATGGCGCCCCGGCCAGCCTGACGCAAGATCAATGGCAAATCACCTATGATGATTACCAGCAAACAGCCCTCAATGGCGCACTGGAACAACTACCTTACACCACGCGCCTGCAACAGCAGGATGTACGCCTGAAATTGGTGATTCAACACTGGTAATCAGCGAGGCATAGGCCCCAACTCCTGCCTTGCGCTGATTAAAGATNNTCAGCGCAAGGCGTCGATAATGGCACTATGAGCTGTTATCTTCTCACCCCCACTTATTACCGACTTTGGCTGGCATTTAGCTTATGGCTAGTGCTGGGCCTCATGCCTGGCCACGGCCATGCATCACAGTGGTTATCGATCAAAAAAACCGACGACAACCAGCTCATGATAGACAAGCAATCTCTGCTGGAAGAAAAACCTTATATCAAAGCCTGGGTCAAGGTCGATTACCGCAATCCGCAGAAAAATGTGGAATCGGTAGACCGTGTCTACAACCATGCCAAGGCCTTATGGTATTTTGATTGCGACAAACGCAAAGCCGCGACCATTCAGGTGTTTCAATACGATGACGAAGAGCTGGTCTATTCAGCAGGCACCACCTCAAAACAGGCAGATTTTATTGAGCCGCTGCCGGAGTCCGAAGTAGAAGTCGCACAGCAATATGTGTGCAAATGGCAAACCAAGGAAAAACAGCGCATAGAAGCTGCTGCCAGGCGTGCCGCCAACCCGGTGGTGCCTGCCGTTGCCAATAGCAAAGACAAACCTGTCGCGCCTGATAGTGTTGCCGAGCCTGCCGCTGCGCCTACAACGCCAAAACCTGAAGAGAAAGCAGCCGAAGCAAAACCGGCAGATGCCAAGCCTGCGGCCAAACCTGCCGAAGACAAAGCAGCAGTTGCCAAGCAAGCCGCCGCCGGTAAAACCGACAAAGGCGCCGATAGTAATAAAGACAAGGAAAAAACAGCTAAAACGGACAAGGCCAATGATAAGTCCTGGGCCTATAGCGGGCCACGCGGGCCTGACAAATGGGGCAGCCTGAACCCGGACTATGCGGTGTGCAATGCCGGTAGCCAGCAATCGCCGATTAACGTCGACAATACGATCACAGCCGCCCTTAAGCCGATTAAGCGCTTGCAGAAGTTTCCGCTCAAAAATATTGCACTCAAGGACCACAGCCTGATCCTGGATGCGGGCACTGGCAATATGATGGTGCTGGACCAAAAGCCATACCAGCTGAAATATATCAGTGTGCATGTGCCTAGTGAACATCAGATCAAACAGAAATCATATGCCGCAGAACTGCAGATGGTGCATGAAGATAAAGCCGGACACCGCGTGATTATCGCGGTCATGCTGGAAGAAGGCAGCACACACGCCGGGCTGGAAAAACTGTTAGGCAGCTTGCCTAAAGAAAAAGAACAAAGCAAACCGCTGGCAATACGCGTCACACCTGCTGACCTGATGCCGACCAAACCTGCGTATTATCGCTACAGCGGTTCGCTGACGGCACCGCCATGTACCGAAGGCGTACAGTGGGTGATCATGAAAGAAGCCATCAAAGTGTCCAAATTCCAGCTAGGCAGCTTGCAGCAAGCCATCGGCGAGCCCAACCAGCGCCCGGTGCAGGATGGTCAAGGCCGCATGATCCTGGAATAATCACGCCAGAACGCTGCAGGCATGCTTTACAATAACGGGTATGGAACTGCTGACCTACCCCGCTCCCTGTAAAATCAATCTGTTTCTGCATATTACCGGCCGCCGTGCTGACGGCTACCATGCGCTGCAAAGCGTCTTTTTGCTGCTGGATCACGGTGATAAGCTGCGCATACGCGTACGCCAGGATGGGCAAATTGTGCACATGAACCCGCTACCCGGCGTGCCACCAGAAAAAGATTTAACCGTACGCGCCGCGCGTGCCTTGCAGCAAGCCAGCCAATGCACACTGGGCGCAGACATTGAATGTATCAAGCGCACCCCCATGGGCGGCGGCCT